>CAZGJH010000019.1:0-31722 GCA_964525735.1 uncultured Sangeribacter sp. | reverse complement strand
TGCGAAAGCGGGAGAGTAGGTAATCGCCCCCTTAGACAAGCGAGCTGATTTCAATGCGAAGTCAGCTCGCTTTTTTTACATACAATCATGAATTAATGATTAATAATTCTAAATTATGACCCTGAAATTACACGAGTTTGTGGGATAATTACTAACTTTGTAGCCAATTGCGTCTTGTGACGCTTTTTCCAGACATCATTAATTCATTCTGATTCATTTTCACGGGATGTTTTCTAAGAAGTATCAGCTGATCAACAACGTCGGGGGATGGTTAGTTTTTACCATCGCTCTGATCACCTATTGGCTCACTCTTGAGCCTACCGCTTCCTATTGGGATTGCGGCGAGTTTATCATCCAGGCAGACAAGCTGGAGATCGGTCACCCACCGGGCAACCCTATCTTCATGCTCACAGCCCGTTTCTTCGCTAATTTCGCGCCTGATGCCCAATCTATATCCGTCATGGTGAATGCCATGAGCGGCCTGCTCAGTGCGCTCACTATCCTTCTCCTTTTCTGGACCATCACCCACCTCGTGCGGCGTCTCGTAGTGAAAGACGACCAGCATAAGGAGATCTCCCTGCAGCAGTATATCGCCATCATGGGCAGCGGCCTCGTGGGTTCGCTCGCTTATTGCTGGAGCGACACCTTCTGGTTTTCGGCCGTAGAGGGCGAGGTGTACGCCTTCTCATCTTTCTGCACGGCGTTGGTGTTCTGGCTGATCCTGAAATGGGAGAACCGGGCCGACCAGCCCCACTCCGACCGTTATCTGATTCTGATAGCCTACATTATCGGTGTCAGCGTCGCCGTTCACCTGCTCAACCTTCTTTGTATCCCTGCAATCGTGCTCGTGTTCGCTTATCGCAAGTATAGCGACATGAACCTGATAAAATCGCTCATAGCCCTCATCATCGGCTTCGCGATCATCGTGCTCGTGCTCTACGGACTCGTGCCCGGCTTCATCAAGGTGGCACAGCAATTCGAGCTTCTCTTCGTCAACGGCTTCAACATGAGCTACAACAGCGGCGCGCTGATCTACGTGATCGTAACCGCAGCCATCTTCATCTGGGCTCTTTACTCGCTGGCCGAGCAGAAGAGCGGCCTGATGATACGCATCTCCTTCCTGCTCGCCCTCGCAATCTCCGGCATTTTCTTCTTCGGCAACGGCTTCTGGTTTGGCTGGATCCTGCTCGCCGTGGTGGCCGCGCTGATGTTTACGAAGTTTGGTCGCAACCTCCCCGTGAGAGTCATGACCGTGACGATGTGGAGCATCGCCGTGATCTTCGTGGGCTATTCGAGCTACGCGCTCATCCTGATACGTTCGAGCGCCGACACCCCCATGAATCAGAATTCGCCCGATAATGTATTCGATCTCGCCTCCTATCTCAACCGTGAGCAGTATGGCGAAAATCCTCTCCTCTACGGCGAGACTCTCTACTCGGCCCCGCAGAAGGAGATAGTAGGTGTATCGCGCGACACCGTGACCACCCGCGAGGATGGCAGTCCTGTGGTTTTGGCCACCCCCTACTACAATCCGGTGATCAACCCTGGCAAACCCCTTTACTCGAAAGGCGTGGAGGGTGTAAACCCCGATTCGGAATACGGATTCCTCTCGCAGGGTGAAATGGCATCTAACGCCAAACTCGCCGCCAAGGGTGGCGACTACTACGTGAAGCGCGACTATAAACCTGAGGCGAAGATGAACCCCGAGCTCAATATGCTCTTCCCCCGTATCTACAGCCGCCAGCATCGCGACATGTATAAGCAATGGGTGTCGCTCGACACCATGCCCGACCAGCTCGTGAGCATCAATGCCGTCGACCCCAGCACAGGCGAGAAAGTGCCTGAGCTCGACCTGCAGCGCGAACCCGTCTACAACCAGATGACCGGCTCTTTCGCTTACCCCGAGAAGTATGTGTTCAAACCCTCGTTCGCGCAGAATCTGGCCTACTTCTTCAACTATCAGCTCAACCACATGTATCTGCGCTATTTCATGTGGAACTTCGCCGGCCGCCAGAACGACATCAACAATCAGTTTGGCGAGCTCGACGCGGGCAACTGGATCTCGGGCATCCCGGCCATCGACAATTCGCGCCTCGGCGACCAGAGCCTTCTGCCCGACGACCTCGGCAAAGACAACAAGGGACACAACGTCTATTACATGCTCCCTCTCATACTCGGCCTGATCGGCCTGATCTGGCAGTCGTTTGCCGGAAAGAGGGGCATCGAGCAGTTCTGGGTAGTGTTCTTCCTCTTCTTCATGACTGGCATCGCCATCGTGCTCTACCTCAACCAGACCCCCAACCAGCCGCGTGAGCGCGACTACGCCTTTGCCGGCTCCTTCTACGCCTATGCCATCTGGATAGGCATGGGTGTGGCCGGACTCTGGCGCCTCCTTCTCTGGATCATGGATCCAGAGCGCAAGAAGAATGCCGCCACACGTGTGGCTCCCAATGGCGAGGAGGAACTCCAGGCCTCCAACATCGTGGCCGAGCCCGCGAAGCTCGCCAAGACTTCACAGTATTGCGCTATCGTGGCCGCTCTGCTCGGCCTGGTGGTGCCCGCTCAGATGGTGAGCCAGACCTGGGACGATCACGACCGATCTTACCGCTTCGCCGCACGCGACTACGCCATCAACTATCTCAACAGCCTTGAGCCGAACGCCATCGTATTCTGCAACGGCGACAACGATACCTTCCCGCTCTGGTATGCCCAGGAGGTGGAGGGCGTGCGTCCCGACGTGAAGATAATCAACCTGAGCTATCTCAACTCCGACTGGTATGCCAACCAGATGCGCAGCCAGTCGTATGACGCGGCTCCCGTCGACTTCACGGCCACTCCCGCCGATTACGCTTACGGCCGCGCCGACGTGACTCTGCTCGGTCGCGAGACAGCCCCGGCCGACCTGCTCACGAGCCTGCGCATGGTGTATGCCGGCAACGGCAAAGCCGAGGGTGGCTATGCCATGATGCCCAGCTCCGTGATCAGTATCCCGGTAGATAAGAAAGCCGTGGTGGAGCGCGGACTCGTGGCTCCGCAGGATACGGCCCTCATCGTCGACAATATCATCGTCAACCTGCGTAATACGAAGACCTACCAGAACAAGGGCTACCTCAGCTTGGGCGAGATCCTGATGCTCGACATCGTGGCCACCAACGCCGCCAACGGCTGGAAGCGTCCTATCTATTGGGTGACTACCGTAGGCGACGACTACCACGTAGGCCTCACTCCCTATCTGCGCTCTACCGGCATGGCTCATCAGATCGTGCCCACCATGCAGGAGGGTATGGCCGCACGCACCGACCGCGCCTATGATGTGGTGACCAACTACCGCTGGGGCGGAGCCGACGTGAAGGATGGCCACGTGCCTTACTTCGACGAGACTGCCCGCCGTATGCTTCTCACCACCCGCTCATCGATGCTCGACGTGGCTTCGGAGCTTCTCTTTGAGGGCGACCACGCCACAGATTCCGTGGCCGCGAAGGCCGACTTCGAGAAGGCCCTCAACGTTGTGAACCTCATCACGGAGAAACTCCCCGAGCAGACAGCCTCCTATGGCCTGAGCATCGCCGCCACGCTCGGACAGATCTACTGCGAGCTCGGTCAGCCCCAACGCCTCAACACCCCCGCGCTCACTCAGAAGGGTCTCGACATACTCTGGAACCTCATGCAGCGTTATGCCCCCTATCTGGCCTACAACCGCGAGGTGGCCCTCAACTTCGGCAATCCCTCGCTCACCACGGAGACCCGCTACGTGCCCTATCAGTATTACCGCTTCATAGAGCTCTACGAGAAGTATGGCGGCAAGAACAACGTGGAGAGCCTCGTGCAGCCCTACGGCCTGACGGTGGAGGAGCTCAGGAAGAACTACGAGATGCTCTACGGCCGCGCAGGCTCGCAAGACGACTATATCGACGCCACACCCTCCGGACAGGCCGACGATGCCACCCTCGAGGGGTATGCCGAAGAGCTGGCCAAGTATTGCGAGATAGCCAA
The DNA here is from genome assembly GCA_964525735.1 of uncultured Sangeribacter sp. Classification (GTDB taxonomy): domain Bacteria; phylum Bacteroidota; class Bacteroidia; order Bacteroidales; family Muribaculaceae; genus Lepagella. Next base: position 27,729 of record CAZGJH010000019.1, on the reverse strand, counting down.
CGAACTGGCCTCGCGCACTCCCCAGGAGTATGCCGCCAGCTCGCAGGAGGAGCGCATGATTGACTCCGTGCTCTATCAGGCCATCGAATACTATTACAGTGTAGGCGGCAAGGAGGAGCTCCTGAAGAAGTATGAAAACTATAACCGTCTCGACCGTAGCCGCTCGAAGAAGATAAACGAGGAGTATGTGCGCGCACATCCCGAGTTTAACTGATGTGAGCGCTTCGCCAACAACGGGATATGTTTATCGAACGTCCTCCGAGATGGTTCCGCTGGCTATTCCCCGGGGCCATCTTCCGGCTCCCCTCCCGAAAGAGGGGTGAGAAGAGGGTATTCCTCACATTCGACGACGGTCCGATTCCGGAGGCCACCCCGTGGGTGCTCGACGTGCTCGACCGTTACGGCGTGAAGGCCACCTTCTTCATGGTGGGACAGAATGTGGAGCGTCACCCCGAATTGCTGCGCGAGGTGCTGAGCCGAGGCCATGCCGTAGGCAATCACACGCTGCATCACATACAGGGGGCGAGCGCCACCACCATGCGCTATATGCGCGACGCCGCCGAGGGGGCGGCCCTCACGGGCTCCTGCCTCTTCCGCCCCCCTCACGGCTGGCTGCGCCCACGCCAGCTGATGGCCCTCAAGAAGCACTACAAGGTGATAATGTACGACCTTGTGACTCGCGACTACAGCCGCCATCTCACGGCCCAACAGGTGATTGAAAACGTCAGGAAATATACCCGCGACGGCTCCATCATCGTATTTCACGACTCCCTCAAGAGCCTCCCGCGCATAAAGGAGGCGCTGCCCCAGGCTCTGGAATGGCTCCTGAAGGAGGGTTACGTTTTTTCAACTTTCACAGATAAGACTTTCACAGAAAGATAGGCCATATCTTTCACAGATAAGCAAAAGATATGAAGAGAGTGCTCGTTGTCGGTGCCGGAGGCTTTGCCGGCGGTTTCTTTGTGGAGGAGGGTCTCCGCAGAGGCTATGAGGTGTGGGCCGGCGTAAGGGCCACAACATCGCGCAAATATCTCGCCGACCCGGCCATCAGATTTCTCGAACTCGATTTCGACAACCCCGACTCCCTCCAAGGGAGCCTGCGCGCCGCTCTGCCCGAAGGGGAGAAGTGGGACTGGATCATCTACAATCTCGGGGCCACGAAATGCCTCTCCTTTTCCGATTTCTCCAAGATCAACTACGACTATCTGCGCTATTTCACCCAGGCTCTCGAAGGGGCCGGCATGGTGGCCGACAAGCTCCTTTACATGAGCTCCCTCTCGGCCATGGGCCCCGGCGATGAGAAGGGCTTCACACCCTTCACGGAGGAGATGGTGCCTCACCCCGACACACGCTACGGAGCCTCCAAGCTGAAAGCCGAGATGCACCTGGCCATGTGCGGGCAGCCCCATATCATATTCCGCGCCACAGGCATCTACGGGCCGCGCGATAAAGACTATTTCCTGATGTTCGAGTCGATCGCCAAGGGTTTCGATTTCTCCGTAGGTTTCAAGCGTCAGGAGCTCAGCTTCATCTTTGTAGAAGACCTTGCCCGCGCCGCCTACGACGCCCTGGAGCGTTCGGCCACGGGCGAAACCTACAATGTGGCGGAAGACCGCACCTACACCCAGAAGCAATTTCGCGAGATAGCTTCGCGAGCCGTAGGGCGCAAGCATGTGCTCGGCGTGAAAGTGCCCATCTGGGGTGTGAAGGTGGTGTCGGCCGTAGCCGAGAAATGGGGCGTGCTGCGCATGAAGCCCTCGACGCTCAACCGCGACAAATTCAATATCATGCGGCAGCGCAATTGGTCGGTCGACGTCTCGAAGGCTCGCCGTGGCTTTGGCTTCGCTCCGAAGGTAGATCTCGAGGAGGGTGTAAATAAGTCAGTGGCATGGTACAAGAAGGAGGGATGGCTATGAACCCGGCACCTGCCGATTCATTGGCTCCTGTGGCCACCGTCGTGCCTTGGCGACCGGTATTAACCGATACCGTCGCATCTGATACGGTGCAGGTGGTGGCGAAGGTCTACGGCCTGACGCTTGAGGCTCCCGTAGAGCCGAAGGTGGAGCATATGCCCTCGTCGTTCGGGATGTCGTGTATCTTCTCGGCCATCTTCGTCCTCTTCTGTGTGATCGGGCTTCGCTTCCGCAACAACATCAAATATCTCACCACCCTGCTGCGCAATTTAGTGGAGGTGAGGGTGCGCCATAACGTGTTTGACGAGACCGTGCGCGAGACCTCCTTCCTTGTGCTTCTCAATCTTCTCTGGAGCTGCTCTGCGGGGATAATACTCTGCCGCTTTCTGCGCTACACCCTCCCGGGGGCCGACACGGGAGCGAGTTTCGGCATCCCGGCCCTTACGACACATCCGGCGCTCTGCATGGTGATATGCATGGGCATCGCCGTGGTGTATACGTGCTTCATGGCGTTGGCCTATCTGACGGTGGGCAACGTCTTCTCCGACCGTGTTCGTGCGCGCATGTGGCTGAAAGGATTTGCCGCGAGCCAGGGCGTATTGAGCGCCCTGTGGCTCCCCCTCTCGCTGCTTCTGATATTCTATCCCGAATGGTCGGAAGTGCTCTTCTGGATAGCGCTCGTGACCTTCCTTTTGGCCAAAATTGTCTTTATTTGGAAGGGTTTTAGGATTTTTTTCACTCGTTTTTCGTCATGGGTGCTTTTTTTGTACTACCTTTGCAGTCTGGAAATAGTTCCGTTGATTCTCACATATTGGGCAGCCCTCTTTCTGTGTAGTCTGATATGATAAAAAAGGCAGGAGAGACACGGATACGATGCCCTGAATAATGACGATGAAGATAAAGAAGATATTGGTTTCACAACCCAAGCCGGCCTCCGACAAGTCGCCCTATTACGACATAGCGGAGAAACACGATGTTGAGATTGTTTTCCGGCCGTTTATCAAGGTAGAGGGCCTTTCGGCCCGCGAGTTCCGTCAGTCAAAGATCAATTTGGCCGACTATACTGCTGTAATATTCACGGCCCGCACCGCCGTTGACAATTTTTTCCGTCTTTGTGAGGAGACGCGCGTCAGCGTGCCCGACACCATGAGGTATTTCTGCACCACGGAGGCCATAGCCCTCTATCTGCAGAAGTATATCGTATATCGCAAGCGCAAGATATCGTTTGGCCAGACCGGCCGCCTCAACGACCCCCAGCTCCTCGCCGCGGTGCAGAAAAACCATAAGGAGAAATTCCTTCTCCCCGTGAGCGACGTGCACACCGAGAGCCTGCAGCCCCTCGTAGATGCCAAGATCAACTTCACGCCTGCCGTGATGTATCGCACAGTGAGCAACGACTTCGCCGAAGATGAGCCCTTCGACTATGACCTGCTCCTCTTCTTCAGCCCTGCAGGTATCGACTCGCTGCTCAAAAACTTCCCCAATTTCGGCAAGGAGGGTGAGCGCGAAGTAGCCGTAGGCGCTTTCGGAGCCGCCACTGCGAAAGCCGTGAAAGACGCCGGCCTGCGTCTCGACATCGAGGCCCCCACACCCGCTACGCCGTCGATGACAGCCGCCCTCGACGCCTACCTTACAGAGAACGAAAAGAAGGGATGAAGAACGTCAACGACTCTCTCCTCTCGACGCTCTATATGAAAGACACAGCCTTCCAGAGGCTGATGCAGCGTCGCATTTTCAATGTGCTCCTGATCGCCACCCCCTACGATGCCTTCATGATGGAGGAAGATGGCCGAGTGGAGGAGCAGGTGTATTTCGAGTATGTCTCCCTCAATCTTTCCTCACCCCCGAGGTTTGTGAAAGCCGCCAATTATGAGGAGGCCTACCGCGCGCTTAAGGAAAGCAGTTTCGACCTTATCATCGCCATGCCAGGCGTGGATGTGAGCGAGACTTTCCGCGAGGCACGCAAAATCGACGCCCTTTATCCGGATATCCCCTTCGTGGTGCTCACGCCATTCTCGAAGGAGGTGCGCCGCAGGATAGCCAACGAAGACCTCGCCGGGGTAGACTACGTGTTCTCCTGGCTCGGCAACGTCGACCTTATCCTGGCGATAATAAAACTTATAGAAGACCGCATGAACGCCGACAACGATATCTGTGATGTCGGCGTTCAGGCGGTTTTGCTTATTGAAGACTCGATACGCTTCTATTCGTCGGTGCTTCCCTACATCTTCAAGTATCTGCTCAAGCAGAGCATGATCTTCTCTACGGAGGCCCTCAACGAGCATGAGGCGATGCTGCGCATGAGAGGGCGCCCGAAGGTGCTCTTCGCACGCGATTATGAGGAGGCCGCCGCGCTCTACGAGAAATATGGCGACAATATGCTCGGAATCATCTCCGACGTGCGTTTCCCCAAGGATGGGGAGAAAGATCCCGAGGCGGGTCTCAAATTCGCCGCCATGGTGCGCAAGCGCGACCCCTTTCTGCCCATCATCATGGAGAGTCAGGAGGAGGAGAACAAGCGCAAGGTGATAGAATCAGGCTACGTATTTCTCGACAAGAACTCCAAGACCCTCCCGCAGGAATTGCGCGACACGATGGAGAAGCATTTCGGCTTCGGCGACTTCGTGGTGAAGGATCCCGCCACCGGAATGGAGATAATGCGCATCCACGATCTCAAGGGGCTCCAGAACAATATCTTCAACATACCGGCCGAGTCGCTCTTCTATCATTGCCGCAGCAACGACGTGTCGCGCTGGCTCTATTCGCGTGCGCTCTTCCCGATAGCGGAGGTGGTGCGCCGCCATCACACCACGCGCCTCGACGAAGTGCCGAAGGTGAGGAAGCTCATCTTCGAATGTATCGTGAAATACCGCCGCATGAAGAACAGGGGAGTGGTGGCTATCTTCAAGAAAGACCGCTTCGACACCTACAGCAACTTCGCCCGCATCGGCGAGGGCTCGCTCGGGGGTAAAGGACGTGGCCTCGCTTTCATCGACCAGATCATAAAGCGCAATCCGATCTGCGACGATTTCCAGGGCGTGCAGATCACGATACCGCGCACGGTGGTGCTCTGCACCGACATATTCGACCAGTTTATGGAGATGAACAATCTCTATCCGATAGCCCTCTCGGCTCTCCCCGACGAGGAGATTCTGCGCCATTTCTTGGCCGCGCGTCTCCCCGATATGCTGATCGACAATTTCCTGGCCCTCTTCGACGTGGTAGATAAGCCGCTGGCCGTGCGCAGTTCGTCGCTGCTCGAAGATTCCCACTATCAGCCTTTCGCCGGCATCTACTCCACCTATATGATTCCGCATCTGAAGGATGTAGACGTGATGCTGCGTATGCTCTGCGACGCCGTGAAGGGTGTCTACGCCTCCGTGTTCTTCGCCGATTCGAAGGCGTATATGAACGCCACGAGCAATGTGATCGACCAGGAGAAGATGGCCATCATCCTTCAGGAGGTGGTGGGCGAAGACCATCAGGGCTTCTACTACCCGAGCTTCTCTGGCGTGGGGCGCTCGCTCAACTATTACCCGCTCAACGATGAGGTGGCCGAGGATGGTGTGGCCGAGGTGGCAGCCGGTCTGGGCAAGTATATTGTAGACGGCGGTTTGGCCCTGCGCTTCTCGCCGAAGCATCCCGACCATGTGCTCCAGACCTCTACCGTGGAGCTCGCCCTGCGCGACACGCAGCGCACTCTCTACGCGTTGCCCGACATACCCCCCAAGAGCGAGGATTTCCGCACCGACGACGGTTTCAATATCGTGAAGATACCGATCGCCGACGCCTTCAAGACCGGCGCGCTGAAATATCTCGTATCGACATTCGATATCAACGACCGCATGATACGCGACTCCGGATTCGGCCCGGGGCGTAAGATCGTGACCTTCGCCAACATATTGCGTCAGAAGGTGTATCCGCTGGCCGATGCCGTAGATTTCATGCTCACCACGGGTCAGTATGAGATGGGTCGCCCCGTGGAGATAGAGTTTGCCGGCCTGGTGCGTCCCGATGCCTCGACATCCGAAAACAAAGGTATAATCTATTGGCTTCAGATACGCCCGATCGTCGACAAGAAAGAGATGCTCGACGACTCGATAATGCAGGTAGACGACGCCGACCTTCTCCTTCGCTCCGAGACAGCTCTCGGCCACGGCGTGATGGAGGGGGTGAGAAACGTGGTATACGTGAAGCCGCAGACCTTCAACAGCGCGCGAAATCCGGAAGTGGCCCGCGAGATAGAGAAGATCAACAAAGACTTCGTAGATCGGGCCGAGCCATACATACTGATCGGCCCAGGACGCTGGGGATCGTCGGATTCGGCACTCGGCATACCGGTGCGCTGGCCACAGATAGCCGGTGCGCGTCTCATTGTGGAGTCGGCCTTGCCCGGCTATCATATCGAGCCCTCGCAGGGCACGCACTTCTTCCAGAACCTCACCTCATTCGGCGTGGGCTACTTCACCGTAGACCCCGTGCACGACAATGGCGTGTATGACGCGGCGTGGCTCGACTCGCTGCCGGCCGTCTACGAGAGCGACGCGGTGAGAATCGTGGAGTTTGAGGAGCCGTTGACCATCGCCATCAACGGCCGGAAGGGTCGCGGCATCGTCGTGAAGCCTCATGCTGCCGGCTCTACGGCTGCTTCTGCGGCTACTTCGGCTGGGTCTACGGCTTTGGGGGAGACAAAGGAGGATAATGTGTAATGGCTGGGGGCTTTTGTGTGAGATGGACCACATGGCGAGTATTGTTACATCCATTTAAGGCAAGGAAACAGATAGAAGAGGCTAACGGTATGCAAGACGATCTCTCCAAACGACTTGAAGAGGCTTTGGAAATGCTTGAGAAACAGCGGAAAGAGTGTGCGCGCATCACGATGGACAACGTGGAGATGTCGCGCCGTCTCTCCGAATGTGAGTTCGAGCTTTCGCGCACCCGCAGCGAACTGGCCACTACAAAGCGTAAGCTTGCCGAGGCTGAAGACCAGCTTGCCGAGCACAAGAGTGTAGACGAGAAGATAGCTGAATTCAACAAGGAGCTCACCAAGGCCGAGGCCATGAAGCACTCTTACGAGAAGCGTATCGCCGAGTTGGAATCCCGCTTGGGCGACGCCAAATCGCGTCTCTCCCAGGCCGACGACCGCGAGCTCCTCGACTCCATCGACATGACCGCCCCCGCTCCCCGCTACCGCCGCTCCGCCCTCACCCCCGCCCGCACCGCCCCGTCCGCCGCCCGCCCAGCGGCTTCAGGGCGGTCCTCTGCTACCACCCCGAGTCGCTCTTCTGCCACCTCTCGCTCCGGGGCAGCCCGTCCAGTTCCGACCAGCGGCTTTTTAGGCCCTTCTTCAACGAGTACACCCCAGCCAGCACGAGCCCAGAGTGTCCCCACACAGATTCCAGACTCACAAGAAACAAAAGCAGAGCCAGAAGAGATCTTCGATCCTTCTGACCCTGCCACAGTCATCTCCATCCCAAAAACCTCACCAGCCGCCAGCAAGCCGGAGGCTGCTTCCCGCACCACATCAGTCAAAGAGGAATTAGCCTCGAAGCTCCCACTTCGCCGCAACCCGAAGACCTCAGCCAACTCCCAAGACAACGACTGGCTCCTCACACCCCCTGACTTCTAACCCCGCGATTTCCCCCGACTAAGCGTTGCTCAGATGCCAAAACCTCGTTATAATCCCCCAAAAGTGGGTCCAAAAGGGTAGATTTGGGGGATTATAAGCATATTTTCGGATTAAACCGCTCCGCATACGATTGCACTTCACAAATGCCATATATATCTCCTGTGATGGTACTCAATACTCTCCTTGCATCTAAACCAGTAGCTAAGGAGAGGGTCGAAGGATTTTAAACTTAGTTCCCTTCTATGCATGAGTTTTATTAGTGTGCATAAATGTATGTACATATAACCTATTAAATATCAGAGTATTTTTATTTGCATAGAAAATCACAGGGCCCTGATACTGCCTTCGTACTATGACCGAACTTGATTTTGCAAAGAGAGTTGCTTTTGTATTTCGGAATCCAAGACAATTCTTTATCGAAAGGTGTCACTTTCCACTCATGAAGACATTATTAGGTGTTTTTGTACTCCCGATTTCTAAGAAAAGTAAAAAAGTAGAGTTTAAATCTGCTTATTACCTATGTGTTTGTAAGCATCAAACTTAATAAAACCTAATGTCTAATGGTTCCAAATAAAGAGGAACCATTAATCTAGCTTTTGTATGAAAATTGTTTAGTAAAATATCATTAACTTTGCAGCGCATTCCTAGGAAAGCAAGAGATCTATGACTTGATGCCACACGCACTTCATACCGATGAGGAACTATTTATTTAAAGTTATAATGAGGGGAAATGGTCGCCCTCGGTACCTTGTTCGTACTAATCTGACCTAACACTTTTCCCTAAACCTACTATGGAAAAGAACTACAACCTCAACGGTAATGGAGTAAACCTTAACTCCACAGTTAGAAACATTGTAACGATGGTGGCGGGCTCTGAAATTGCAGCACGAGCTATTCCAAGTGTAATTTGTAGAGCCCCAATACTACCGATGCCAGCTCTTGTTGCCAGTGCCTCTGTAGCAATCGTACTTGGAGTGCTAAAGAGGAGCAAACGCAAAAGAGAGCGGAAATGAATGGAGATGGAGTTCGGATGGCCAAGGTTGATCATCCGAACTTCCATTCTTCAAATGTCAACCATACCCAGTTAATGAAAACTGATTGTTGCTGTCCACTCGGACCTGAGAGGTACTATTTATTTAATTTTATTATAAAGGGGAAACAGGCGTCCTGCCGTTTAATTCGGACTATAAACCTGCCTGCAACTTTTCCTAAAAGCAAGTAAGATGGAAAAGATCTATAACCTCAACGGAAATGGAGCAGATCCCAGCTCCACAGTGACTAACTTCGATAAGGCAAATGGATTTGCGAGAAATGCCGCAAATGGAGCCGCCTCCACACATTCTGCGACACAAATTGAAGAAACCCAGTGGTTGAAGTACAAGCACAAAACTGGACACGGTTTCGCGGCAGAGGATGTGAATGCCCAAATTGATCGCTGGTATGGTCGGAAGGTGGAATGTGTTGGACGCAACAACGCTCCAAACGGTGCTGATCGGATTGTCAACGGTCAGCAAATCCAAACAAAATACTGCCAGTCTGCAAACAGAACGGTCAATGCGGCTTTTGCCAGCCAGGCTGGTATGTATCGGTATGAAGTTGGAGGTGCCTAAAGACCAGTACGACGAGTGTGTTCGACTCATGAAGGAGGCCATATCTCAGGGGAAAGTTGTAGGCGTTACGGATCCGGAAATGGCAAGTCAAATTGTCACTAAGGGACATGTAACATATGCACAAGCGCAAAAGGTTGCGAAAGCCGGCAATTGGGAGTCGATTAAGTTCGATGTTCGCATGCAAGCCATCAGTTTCTCATGTGCTGGAGTTATTGGAGGAGCTATTGCCTTTCACAATGCGAAGAAAGGAACATGAAGACGACTGACGCTCTCAAAAAGCCTGCCGAGTCTGGAAGTGCATCAACCGCTATGGCATTAGAGACGGAGTCCTTGCTCAACAGGCTCTGCGTACCACTGGAGGTAGGAATGCGGCTACTGGCGCAGCGAAAGCGGTGAAACCGGTGGTAGAGTCAGCCATGAAGACAGAGGTAGGCAGGTTCTAACCAGGACGGCAAGCGTCATCGCAGGAAAACAAGTGACACAGCAGGCAGCAGTGAATGTCTTGATAAAAGCGGCCCGCACAAACGCAGTAACAAGTGCTGCGATGTTCGTGTCAACCTCAATCCTAGACACTATCAAGGCTTGCTGAGGAAATGTCGTGTGGTGACTACGCCGAAAACCTCGCATCGAATACAGCCGATGTAGCAGCTGGCTGAGGTGGCATATGCGCAGGAGCTGCCACTGGCACCGCTATATTTCCTGGAGTTGGAACTATTATCAGCGGTCTTATTGCCGGTATTGGTGGTCGTATCGTAGCCTCATCTGCCATGCACACAGCAACCAGACTCTTCCGAAAGAAGAAATAGTTAAAAACCTTGAAATGCCTGATGAACATCATATTTAGGCTGCTCACCAGTCATTTGGAATATGTTGTACAACATATATTTCGTATTTTTGCACTCAAATTTATGATTTTATGATTATTTTGATTAACTTTGCATCTAAAAACAGGAACTAATAAATGCTCACCACAACAATTATAAACCTTTCAGAATCTATTAAACACTGGCACCAACAAGTTGAAAATGGATATAAATTTGAGATTGAAAACCAGTCGATTTTAAATGCAACATTGATAGCGCGAAATTACAAAATCTCAAGCGAAACCGATGTTTTATTACACCTTTGTGCCCTTAACCTTTTGAATGCGGCCATAAAAATTCCGGCGTACAAGAATAGCCTGTCGTATGCGACAATTAAGACAAATGCGGCAAATTTAGTTTCAAGCATTGATGGTTTGAAGACCAATGCAATAAGTTATTTTTACAACAAAATAGAAAGATGCCTTTATTTCCAGATTGGGGACATTGTATTCAGCTTTCACGAAGTTCCCCTAACTCCGAAAATCCTTAAAGCGAGTCTTGCCAAAGAGATTTCCTGGGAAGGCATGAGACTGCAAGAAATTGCACAACCTATATATCGCGAGGTATTAAATGCAAGCGAAACTGCCTTGAATTTTATATCCACCTCGGTCTCGTTGCCTAAGGATGACAATCAGCTAACGCATATTCCTGTTATTGGTTCGGATAACGTACATAATAACAGAAATAAAACTGAAATGTCTGAAATAACTCAGGCTATTCGTGAGGCTTACGAATCCATACCAACACTTCCAGGATGGTACCGAAGTCTGGAAGATTTATATATACAAACAAAAGAAAATCTTAAAACTGTATGTCCTGCATTCGGGCGTGAACAATTTGTGAATGGATTGCGCGAACTTGGTGCGAATATCAATGAGGAATACATGGATAAACTCACCGGTCGTAAGCTACCCGCTATAAAGTTAACAGTTTCTCAAGAACAATCTAGTCTATCCAATCAGGATAAGGCTGAAATTGCAAATATTGTTGTTAGAGTGGCTAATTCTAATACCATCAGCTCAGATGCGCAGGGATGGTACGAAATGCCTCCATTCGCAATGCTTCTGAAGAAATATGGTCTCCGCAAAGAAAAATACGGTAATTTAAAGTTGCTAGCATTATTGGAACTTGCGCTTGGAGACTCATTAGAAACAGACGTTGAAGGTTCCAAGGCAAGAATTAGAATTAACCTCAAGCATCTCGCAACTCAAAATCAACAAATTTCCAGTCCTGTAATTTCTACAAAAGAAGAAAAAGATTCTGAAAATCTTCTATTTCAGAATCTTCCAGAAATTTTTGAAGGATTTAGTGTGGGAGACGCTATAGAAATAACTTCTTATGGTTTGTCCTTTTCAGGTGAAATCATTAATTTTTTTCCTCAATTTTTCGTACTTCGTCAAAATGGGGGCAAGGAAGTACGCATCAAATATGATGCAGTTTTGACAATAACTTCTGATTCCAAGTCTGAGGCTATATTAAATATAAACTCGATAAATTCGTTATTGCGGGAATCGATGCAACAACTTGGCATTGATCTTGGGTTGCCAATTTTCACAAATGCGACTATCACAATGGTTGACAACAAGAGAGTATGGTTAACTACTGATGCCGGAGAGTCCTTATATTGCTTTAAAGGTAACATTATCGGTTATGATAAGGAGAAAATAATCCGGGGGCAGCGCGTATTTTCGCAGTCGAATACTAAAGATGTGGCTTACCTTCTGATAAACGAGATGTCATACCAAGACCTTCTTGACTTGTTTTACAATATGTCAACGACACTTACAGTGTCTACATTCAAACATAAAAGAACTGCGTGTTTATCTATTTTGTCATATCTCGCGCGCCAGTATAATGAAACAAAAATATATTCGGATCTTAAAGTTCTAAAAAGGAATTTGAAACGACTTCTTTCACAACCGCAGAATCTAACTGCGTTAGCTTTGGCAGACGATACGGAAGTATCTGCAGAAATGGATGGAGAAATGGTGGATGACCAAATATTACATTCCGTCGCCATCATTTCTCCCAACCCAGATAATGCCAGCGGGAATGAAAGAGAGAATGACTGTCTTCTCTCCGAAGGCAATGCAATTATGGATTCCGAGAAGAATGGTATACAGAATGAGGAACAGGTCCATGTAGAAAAGCCTGAAGTTACTGAAAATACATACCACACAGCCCCCGTCTCTTTATCTGGTCCACGAGTAATAGGACGTATTAATCTTCCAGAAACCAACAGAACACCCAAACTAGAAAAAAACAATATAAACTCGCAATACCTTATCTCCTTAATCGACGAAACGAAAGATGGACTCCTCCCAGCCAATGGTACTATTATTTCCCTGTGGCAAAATTATGGGTGGATTTCTCCTGACGATGGCCTCCCCGAAAAACTTTATCTTCCAATTCAAGAGATCGTGCAGCTTCCCGATGTTCTTGAATCTCCACAACCTGGAGACCGCGTGCGGTATAGCGTTGGTAAAAATAAAGTAGGCCCCATAGCTATTTGCGTGCATAAACAATGTTCACGCCAAGTTTTAGAGAGCATTGTTGAAAAAATTAGTTCTTATGACAGACGTAATGCGAACATTTTGAGAGAGCGGCTAGAGGAATCAGCAGAAAATGAGGAAGAACCTCAAGCGGCAGATACACTACATGAATATTTGGGAAAGATAGGGATTGCTGCAGACAAGCTATTCTCTCCTGATGAGGTTGAGATCAAGTTCTCCCAGAATCTGCCTCCCTTGCAGTATAAAAATGCAATGTCGGCCTTAATCAAAATGGTTATAAAGTCTAACAGCACAAAAAGTTATAACCTTTTTCTAAGAGCTTCTAGCATAGCCCGGAAAAATGGAATGTATGACTGGGCCAAGGAAATTCTCACTCTTGCCATAAGGACATTCTCCAAGGAACAGGGTAAGGTAGGCTATTTCCGGGGCATTTTACGTACAATTCAGGATATTGGTAATCGCATCAGCATCACAAAGGAGTCTCTTTCTGCTTCAATCCTGTCCAATGAAGACGAATTTGGAGAATTCCCGGCATACGTTCGAGAGGCACTGCTATCTTACCAAGAATTCAACGGCATAACAATTGATGCTGAAACATCTCGTTCCGGACTATATAAAGAGGAATATATAGAAGACATAAACAGAGCTATCAGTGAAAATCCTACTGATGATCTGATGTATCTAACCCGAATCAAACTTGAGCTCTCCTTCCATACAGAAAAATACAATCCTGCCGCAGACATACGTCAGTTTCTGATGAATAGAGCCTTTAAGAAGATTTCTCTGGGAGAATCAAGCGGATTTGGAGAAGCCCGTTACCTGTTAAGACTGGCATTTCAAGGGTACAAGTTCGAAGGCAAGGACACGATCTCATTCGGTCTTTATCTTATGACTCTGGGAGATTATTCTGGAGCAGATATAGACATGTATGTAAAAGGTTTCAGAAATAACTTCAAGCTTGATGATCTTCTTCGTAACGCCGTCAAAATTGCATCAAACGATGGTGATCTCGAACTGGCTATGCTTGCGGCTTCCAATAAAAATATTGATGAAAGAATTAGACGTGCTTATAGGGATGCAAAACGTGAGCCATTCATCCTGAACAATTACGGAAGTATTATTAGGGATCTGAACAATAATTTCTCCATGTTTCTGACCAATCCAATCAGGAATTTCCACTCTTTTTCAGGTTTTCTTAAAACCTATAATATCACCATTGGCAAAGAGAGAGAAGTGACACATTCTGACTCTCCGAAATTGGTATCTCAGGTTACGGAATTCATGACATGTGAAAACTACAGGGATTTACGAGCGGCCTACGATGAGATAATGCGTCTCATTCGTGAAATAAGTGCGAAGCTGTTGTCGAGCACTACTATGATTGGTTATGAGTTTGTGCTTCCTGCACTTCGCCAACTGGAGGAAAATGTGAAAATGGAATTTGCATCATGCGAGTGCCGTGTAGATCCGGAATTGGTGATTGACATCATCGATGAGGCAACTAAGGTTGCTGGCGAGACTTACGAAATCAACCTCGCAATTAAAAGTCGAAGAGAAAGTGCCCGTGACATTGTGATAAAACGTCTGAAAATTTCTGGTGCAGACCTGAAAGACGCCAATGAGATTGATATCGACAAAAAAGTGACATCTGGTAACGAAGTTTCTGTACCACTCACAATTACCCTCAAACCAGGGATTGCAGAAGAGGGCATCGCGGAAGCGGAAATGGAGATATTCTACGACGATATGTTCCACGCGTCGGGTAATATCGAGCATTTGACCCGGAGTCTTATCAAGAAAATAAGTCTCCGGAAAGAGTCGTTCAAGGAGATTGTCAACAAATACAAAGGACCTTCAGGCGGAGCTGAAATGGAGGGTTCTGACGATATGTTCTACGGTCGTGACAATATTCTTTCGGAACTGGAGAGGTTGATCCATGAGTCCTGGAATTCTCAGATTGCCATTTATGGCCAAAAACGTTCCGGGAAAAGTTCATTGATCAACGTGCTTATTTCAAAACTCAAAACGCAACCCAACTTTGCCTGCGTGAAATGCAGCCTTCAGTCTTTCAAAGACACATGCTCTTCCAACGGCGAACAGAGCCTGGCAAAATGGCTCTTGAGAAAACTGGCAGAAGAGATAGGGCGACAGAATAAGCATTTGAGACCCTATTTGGGTGCTAAGGACCACATGCAGTTTTTCAATGCTTCTGATGATCCTTTCGAGGCCTTTGAGAAGTTCCTACTCCACATCCGCAATATACCAGACTTAAAGAATCTGCATATTGTAGTGTTCATAGATGAATTCACCTATCTCTACCAGTCAATCAAAGACGGGAAAACCGATAATAATTTCATGCGGCGATGGAAAGCTCTTGTCGAAACACCCGGAATAAGACTTCAAAGCGTAGTCATCGCCCAGGATACACTTCCACTTTTTATGAAAGAGAGTTATGCCGCCAATGCATTCGGCATATTCAATCCCATGTTACTGACATATTTGTCTAAAGAAGAATCAAGGCAGCTAATGACAGACCCCATCAAGGAATTGAAATACCATTCGGGATGTGAGGACATCATCTATCACTACACATCAGGTAGCCCGCTTTTTACGCAGATATTCTGCTCCAGAATGGTCGATCATCTAAACCGTAAAGGTTCATCATATGTCATAACGCGGCAGGAAATCGAAGAAGTCTTGAGATCTCTCTGCTCCGGTATCGAACGCCTTGAAGACAAAAGTTTCGAATGTCTTTACGTGGAACCCGACGGCTCCGACTACCTGCCGGAAAACAACCAAGCCATACTTAAGGCCATTGCTGTTAACACCCGCGCAGGTGGAAGTTGTAAGCCAGAAGCAATCGAATCAGGCCTATCGCTTGAACAAACCGTTGATATTCTCTCCAATCTATGCAGCCGGCGAGTCCTTTCACTTGATAAAAACGGCGGTTACTCCATCAATGTGCAGTTATATAAGCGTTGGTTATTGAATCAGTAAAATTTAAATAAAAAGAGAATATGGATAATTCTTATCATATGAATGACACTTCATCAGTTTGCTGTCCATTCCCGTCTCCTTCTGGCGAAGCTGTTGGGCAATGGTTTATCGGACGCCGAAACATAATCCAGACTCTCGTGAATGACCTTACCCAAATAAACGAAAGGAAGATTAATTATTCCATCGTAGGGTTGCCTCGTATTGGCAAGTCCTCACTTATGAAAGTCCTAATCAAAAATCAGGAATTGCTCTCTCGCTGTCCGAAGCTTGTGGTCTGCTATGTTTCGCTTGACCAATGCTACGACTCCAGCGACATGTGGAGCCAGATAGCACGTGCTTTGACCCGGTCTCTGAAGCAACGTATTGCAGTCAGAGAGTCCGATTTTAAAGACCTTATAGATGAACTACAATACTTTGACCTCACTCTTGACCTCAAACGTTCCGAGATGGATTATGAATATCTCTCAGATTTGGCGAGATGTATGAAAGTATGTGAATTAAATGCGCTGATATTCATCGACGAATTCGACAGGTTCTCGGAAATTGCCGACAAGACAAGCGTAGGCAATTTACGCTCTTTATTGAATGGCAGCGAATACGGGATTTGTGCAGTCACAGCTTCAAGGCGCGAACTTTGGAGAATAGAAAGTGATGTGGAAAAGGCAGTCGATTCAAACACTTCAACCCTTAAGGGCATATTTAATCTAGTAGTAGATCTCAAACCGTTTGACAAAACAGAGATTGAGGAATACTGGCAGGCCGCAAGTCATAGATTGGGGTATGCTATCTCTAGCTCCTACATACGTGCCATTAAAACATATGCGGGCAACCATCCCCTACTTTTAAATAAGCTCAACTGGCAAATTTGGTCTGCATGGGCTAGTAGGACCGAATCGGCTGAGCCGGAATACCTCAGGGACGATTCTGTACCCGATATAGACAAATACGTCAACTCCATTCATGAGGATTTCAACACTCACATATGGAAAGAGATTGAAAAATGGGATCTTCATACTACTTTGATTCTCCATACTTGGGGTCCCACGTTCGACATCAATCAAGACGAGAAGACTGAATTAATGAAGTATGGTGTGATTGATGAGGTGCCATGTCTCAAACCAATGGGGCCACAATATGTAGCCATATCTCTGTATTTTACAGAATGGATGGGAATCAAGAGGTACATGTTGCCTTTTACCGACACCTGGTCTGTAGCCGAAAGGAATATGCGTAATCTTATAAGGCATTACTGCAATTCCCTATATCAAGGGGATGAGAAAAAAATGATAGACCATATAAATTCTAAAGCTTCCAAGTTCGAGAAAGGATGCAAGGTGGAATTCACATCGATGTCCAGATTCAACGGTATGAAGACACGAAGGGACAAGAATCTTAGGGAATACCCCTACATGTCGAGTTACATCACCGATTACAGTATGCCCAAAGACTTTCCAGAAATTTTCTTTCGACGCGATTGGCAATGGTTCGGACAGGTGTTCGGTGGGGATTGGGAAGCATGGAGGGATAAATTTGATTTAATCGGGGATATCCGCAATCTTAAGTTGCACAACAACGAAGGTATTCCTGTCGACAGGATCAACCTTGCCAAAAAACATTGCCACGAGATGAATATTTTAATCGAAAAGTTTTTGTCAGAACATGCGACAGAATCCATTTGACGGCAAAGGTTTATATACAAAGTTTGTATGGGCAAGCTATTCTAGATTGATGAATCGTGAATGGTTCTCACTCGCTGACATTATGGCTTGGTATATGAAACTTGACTCAGCAGATAAATTGCCATGCTCAATTTCAAAATGCGATGGTTATGGTGAGTTGAAAAAAGCTTTTATCACCATTGTTGCAATGCTGAAAGAACGATGTGGAGAAAATTGTATCGAAACTCATGGCAGTAACCGCAATAAATGGTTCATATATGTCGGAGACTCTGATGACCCATTGGAAGATTTGAAGAATAGTCAGGCTATAAAGGATATTCGGACGTATGCACAGTTTTGTGTGGACTCGGCGGGATTCTTTCCGACTTCGTGGTTAGAATATTTCTTTGAGGATACACTTGATTTGCTCAAGATAAAAAAGCGGAAAAAATCAGGCGAGCTATTTATTGCATCCAGTGTGGATAGAGAGCTTACCAACATTGAGTTACTACCTATGCTGTATGAAGCTATAAGGGATAAGCGTGTTCTGAAGATAAAGTATAAGGCAAAAGAGGAACCATTAGTGTTTCATCCACATATTCTTAAGGAGTATAATGGGCGATGGTTTCTGTTTGGGCATGCAGTCGGGGAAGCACCATACTTTGCCTTCAACTTAGCTATTGACAGAATGAAAGAGTGTTGGGAAATTTCTCCAGAGGAAGAGCCATATATTCCCGCTCCAAAAGGATTTTACTCAGAGTACTTTAGACATAAAATCGGGGTTAGTTCCAACAAAGATTCGAAACCCGCCGAGTCTATTATCATACGTGCCCGGAATTTCCGAATGTATAATCTAATAGATACAAAAAAACTACACCCATCGCAAACGACTGTTAAGCCATACGACGAGTACGATGGAAAGCGGTACGGAGACTTTACAATTCATGTTGAGGTCAACAATGAATTTATCGGAAGAATACTTCAGATGGGTGCAGGATTGGAGGTAATATCTCCCGACTGGGTAAGGGAAGAGTTTAGACGAAGGACTTCAAATATGGCTAATCTTTATAATGATTAGGAAAGGTATTTTTCAATGCCATCCGAGAAGAATGGTTCCAAATTTATAGGAACTATTCTTCTTGTTTGTTTTATTGATTTTGTTCTTGAGATGTATTAACTTTGCGCCATCAAAACATCAAAGTGCCACGATGTTTGACAATTAACCAGGTTGGCGCAGAAGAATATTATGACAGAGATTGTTTTTCAGATCAGTGTGAATGATCAGAATGATTCCATTCCAGAAGTTCGTGAAAATGGGAATGAGATGGTATCCTTGAATTCGGATAGATTCCCGTCAATGATTGATGCCATTATGAAAGAAGAATCCCCATTAGGAGATCACTTGCGTAAGATTGTGAAGACTGGAGGATATTCAATAAGTTTCAATATTGAAATAAAAATTGCTTCGATGACCAAGTCTAAGATGAGACGATTAAAGCGTAAACAGAAAAGAATGATTCAAAATATGCAGCTAAAGAGGAGGTGGTAATCAGGAAGAACTGCTTCTAATGTTTACCTTTTACCATTATTGATATACTAATACAAAAAAGCAAAACTCAAAGACTATGGCAACATTGGCTCTGGCTCATCTGGCCTCAAAAGCTCTTCCGGCAGTTTCAGGTGCCTCAGTGACTTACAATCCTGAAAAGAACGTTTATCTCACGCTCGGATATACAAGTCCTGCGGGGAATACGTATTATAAGGCGGTGCGTTTTTCCAATCGACTGGCCGTTCATTACGACATAGGAGAGGGATATGCTTATACCTTTCTCAATGCGATCACACTATTTGCCTGGGACGGGACAAAAGCTGTCATCATCGGGAAAAAGACATGGGGAGGTTGTGGAAACTGGGTTAGCTTCAGCGAACGTTTCGCGGCTGAACAGACAATCCAGATGCTAAAGAATTACCTGAAGGGGCAGGCAAAAGCAATCGGACAATCTGTGAGTGAGACCGCCCTTCTCTCCTTTTCTCGACAAATGGTTGAAGAAGTACGAACAAGCCAAAAATGTATTGCATAACCAAAAGAACCAGACATGGCATCATTTGAAAAAGTACTCACAAAAGACTTGTTTGACAGCATTCTTCCCACCTACGGCACTCCTCGTAAGAGGGTGCCAATTTGGGATGAGGGTCAGAAAATGTTTCTTCTCGGAAACTATGAGAGTGAGAAGGGTAATTATTATTATGAAGGAATCCGTTTCTGCAACAAGATTGTGATTAAGGAGAAAGTTGGCCTATGCCACACATGGACCTATATTGACAGTCTTGAGATATACGCTTTCAATGGCACAAAGCTTGAGCTCATACAGAAACGAGACTATGAGAAGACTTTCCGTAGCGAGGAGTTTATCCGCAAAGAGGCGGAGCAGATGCTATGTGATTTCATATCAGGATGTTTAAAATCGAATGGGAGTGCTATTGAAGAAGGGGTTATTAAGACAGAGGCTTTGGCTATTGTAGAAGGTAGTTTCAAGAGTTTTCTTGATCCAGACTTCAATAAGCACCTCACTCGTATTCTTCCACAACTTTAAATCTTAACTATGAACGAAAAACTCATCAATGTGATTGACAAAGACAATAGCGAGCAGTTATTGGCATACGAACTCATAGCCAATACCAATTCCAGTTTCTTCCTGACAGGAAGAGCTGGAACTGGCAAAACCACGTTTTTGCAGAATGTACAGAAGGTGGTAGGCAAGAATTTTATCATTCTTGCGCCAACAGGAGTTGCTGCAATTCTTGCAGGAGGGGATACCATTCACTCTTTCTTTGGACTCCCTATGGAAGCATGTTTTCCTGGCACCTGTGGAAAGATGAGTCAGACAAAGATTTTCTCACTTGTGCATGCCGATACAATAATCATTGACGAAGTTTCTATGGTGAGAAGCGATGTTATGGATGCTATTGATTACACAATGCGTAAGGTTCTCCATAACAATTTGCCATTCGGGGGCAAACAGATGATTTTTGTGGGAGATATGTTTCAATTACCTCCTGTAGTGAAGCAGGGTCCAGAGAAAGAATTGTTGAAGGATATCTATCACACCAACGATTATTACTTTTACAAATCTGAAGCGGTGAAAAGAATTCGTCTGGTGAAAATAGAATTCCGCAAAGTGTACCGTCAGGATGATGAGCGGTTTCTCACCATTCTTGAACATGTCAGAATGAATCGGATTACACCAGAGGATGTTGCTTTGCTTAACACGCGAATTGAAATACCCTCAAACCATGATATAGTTGTTACTCTCTGCAGTATCAATAAGACGGCCGATAACATAAACAATCACTATCTATCTGAGATTGATGGCCCTGAATTCATATATGAAGGAACTGTGGCAGGTCGCTTTGAAGAAAAGCGCTTTCCTGTAGACCAGACACTGCGTTTAAAAGTTGGAGCACAGGTCATGTTTGCGCGAAATGATCAGCAGAAACGATGGGCTAATGGCACTCTTGCAAAAGTGACAAAACTGGGCAAGGATGAAATCACTGTTCAGCTCAAAGACGGGAATGAATATATAGTCCCAGCGTGCAGTTGGGATTCTGTAAGTTTCGAATACAACAGGGATGAACGGAAAATGAAAAAGGAAGTCATTGGAACCTTTACTCAGTACCCAATTCGGCTTGCCTGGGCTATTACTGTCCACAAGAGTCAAGGAATGACATTTGAAAAGCTACAAGTTGACCTCAGCCGAGGGATGTTTGTGGCAGGCCAATTATATGTAGCCCTCAGTAGAGTTCGTAGTCTTTCAGGTCTTTTCCTCACACGTGGGATAATCCCTCAATACGCTCATACCTCGAACGAGATTCTTTCGTACGCAAGTGGATACAATGACACAAAAGAAATCAACAGCGAGATAGAGAGTGGAAAAGCTGCGTATGAGTCATTGAAAAACAATGACTATGACAAGGCTGCGGAGGCCTACCTTACACTTGTGCACAAGAAAGTAGAAGAAGGGAATATCAGAGAAGCATTACAACAGGCCAAACGTTTTTTCGATATTGTCATAGATGATGAATCGATCTATGGCAAAATTTATACTGTACCAAAGACACTGAAAACCAACAATCATTGGACGGGTAAATTTCTGTATGCCCTCCTGAGTCTGTATGCGTGTAAATTTGAGGATGCACTGGGTGCCATTGACTCAGTTTTAGAATGTCATCAGTGTTCGGAAGCCCTTTATGTCAAGTCAAGAATTCTTGTAAAAATGGAACGCTATAATGAATCAGACTCGATTAACAGTCAACTTGTTGAGTCTTTAGAGATGGCAACTCCAGACGCGAAGATTCTTTACATGGTGGCAATGGTAAATGAACTTTATATCGGTGATCTAGGAATTGATGTGATGAAGAAAGTGGTTGAGATTCGTCCAAAATACGATAAAGCGATTATTTCTATGCGTACAATTATGCAGCGTAAGGGTCTTAAGTTGGCACAATCTTCTGATTCTCCATGCGAGCTGGTCATAGATTTCAATTCTGACATGGGAGCCGGGGAATTCCATGAGAAGTTGAAGATGGCCCGAAAAGAAACTCCAAAATCCATCACACTGCTTCAGAGGAGAATCAAAGCCCTTAAAGCATAGAAACCTGTACAACATTGCTCACCATCAGGCATCAATTCTGGTCTCAGAGTCGCACCTACTCCTGGTCGTCCCAATTGTCTGGAAGGATATATAGATCAAATATGGTCCCGACTCGCAGTTCCTTCACCAAGAAGTTCTCTTGAGGCCGTGCAGATCATCAAGAAGGTAAGCGACAAAGAAAAATATCTTAAGGGGATAAGGGAGGTAAGGCACAGTTGAATGTCCTTGCCAACGCACGTTGTCAACACTGCAAGGCTGGCATGGATAAAACAGCTGTGTTGAAAAATAGGTCTCATCTTTCTCCCTCCATATTCCCAAAATCTCCAAATTATTGAGAGTCTTTGGAAATATTCAAGACGACATATGTTGGCCGGGAGATATTTGATCTCTAAGACTATTCCATAAGACACAGAATCAGTTCTTTGAGATGGTTTATGTCAATCATAAATCTAATCTCAAAACTTTGTTGACTTTAAAACTTCAATCGTTTTAATGCACATTTTAAACCTACTTTGGATAGTCTCATCTATTGGGAAAGTTTAGTTAATCAGTATTCCATAACGCCTCAGGATCACCTTCATACGCATCCATTTTGTCGTCATATTTATTTCTTCTGGGATAACTTTCATAGAAATCTGGAAAGTAACTACTCTCAACCTCATGAAATTCTTTATCCATAAGAGTCTCTGATCCATCTAAAGATACGTAGTAATTATACTCCAGATATCCATATTCATTATATTCAACTATTTGACATAAAGCCTTCAAATTCTCAAAAGGGAAAGCATAACTATATTTAAACGGTATAACTTCATCGCCTTTATGATTTATGAAGCCAAATTTATCTCCATTACTAACACTTGCTACTCCAAATTTAAAAACAGGATCATAACCACTAATATTAGACCCCTCTTCTGGCCACCAGTAGTTAAATGGAATAGATATCTCATTATTAAGATTTAAAAATCCTACTTTGTTATCTTTATTGATAGCGGCAATTAACCCTTCGGATATTTCAAATAAATATTTATATTCAAATGGGACAACTACTGATGCATCAAATTTGATAATACCCCATAAGCTATTGCAATCTTCACATCTTATTAGTTTATCTTCTAAACTTATATATCTGTATTTGAATTCAATCAGAGTATTGTCACATTCATCAATAATACCAAACAGACCATCCCTTTTCACTATAGCAAAACCATCATTGAATTCAATAGCAGAATCATATGAAAATGGAATTATCACGTTGCTGTTTAAATCCAAAACTCCCCATTTATCGTTCTTCTTAACTGTAAATAAATGGCCAGACGCATGACGAATATCTTCAATTCCTTCATACTCTGCTATAGGTCTTCCACAGTAATAAACTTTGATTGCCTTGTCCGTTATAAAGTATTTATAGTGTCCTGTTTCACCAAAATACAGCAGTTCGCATCTGCCATTATATTTTTCCTGTATATGTGAATAATGGTATAAAGATTTATGGTTTTTTCTATCTTCTTGGATATATTCAATGAGTCCATTATAAGAGACCTTTTTGAGTGAAGTGTATATACAGGGAATCATCATCTCTCCCTTAAAATTAAATACACCTTCTACATGCTCAGAACGATCTTCTTTACCCACTATTAAAAAGTTTCTTTTTATGTAATAACCTTTAAATATATTATTGAAAAGACCACTACACTCATCCGACTCAATCTTCACCAGAGCATCAATTAAGCGTGCCGAAGAATATTCATTGACTATATCAATAATAAACTTATCATCCTTATTTCTGAAGAAGTCTTTTATTATTTTGATATCTTTTTCAGCCATTGGCTTGTGTACTTCATAATACTCTGCTCCAATATAGTAGAATTCATTAGCATATTTACCATTGACAAGATTCAGATATTTTAAATCATTATCATTCTTTCTTAGATTAATAGCGTCGTATCGAAGAGGGACTATTAAAGTTCCATCTACGTGACTAATTATACCATACTTGCGACCAAAATTAATACCAGCTAATATTATATTATTGACACACACTTTGTATAGCCAATCATGACCTTCAATAATCTCTTCTATCTTATCATAAACTCCAAAAGGGACTATGACTTTTCCATTATTGTCTATTAAGGAATATTCTCCTTCTTTGTTCTTAATTATTTTCATTTTAATATATCATTAATTATTAGTTCTTGCTTATCCGAGTTCTGCAAGTTATTTTACAACGTATTGACACAAAACGGCATATATCGTTGTGTATGGCGCGAATCATTAGTACATCTGTGTACTATCAAAAATTTACACTATACCTCTATGCCGTTACACAAAGTTAATAATTTATTTTCAGAAATCAGCAAATTTTTCTCTGAAAAATCTTCGGAATCCACGGCTCTTTCATTTAAGATTGTTCTTCTCTTGTCTACGGGGTCTTTTCTCCTCCACCCTTGATTACATATAAAGGCAGGAGAAAATTGGGCGGAAATTCAATTTTTTCGATGCTAAAACCCCGAATTATAGCAAAAAATGTTTAGCTATGCCCACAGCGATGCCATTCACAGAATTCGATTTCACGATGAAGCAGAAATGGTAAAGCAATACAAAAGCCGATTCAAAACAGCCCTATCACGGGATAGAAATATGCTGAGGTTCGTGGGGATTCAGTCTGGGTAGTTTTCTGGGTAGTTTTGGGGTCCATGGAGGCGTTTTGGGGGTTCAGTTTGGGTAGTAGTCTGGGTGGTTTTTGGGGTTCACGGAGGCGTTTCGGGGTCTGTTTGGGTAGTCGTCTGGGTAATTTTGGGGTTCATGGAGGCATTTTGGGGTTCAGTCTGGGTAGTAGTCTGGGTAGTATTGGGGTCCGCGGAGGCGTTTTGGGGTTCAGTCTGGGTAGTTGTCTGGGTAGTTTTGGGGTCCATGGAGGCGTTTTGGGGTTCAGTCTGGGTAGTAGTCTGGGTAGTATTGGGGTCCATGGAGGCGTTTTGGGGTGCAGTTTGGGTAGTTGTCTGGGTAGTTTTGGGGTCCGCGGAGGCGTTTCGGGGTCTGTTTGGGTAGTTGTCTGGGTAGTTTTGGGGTTCAGGGAGGCGTTTTGGAATCCACTTGAGGAATTTTTCTCCTAAAAATGCTACGAGGAACGGGGAATTTACAAAAATAATTTGTAAATTTGCGAAAAAGATTGGTATGACACGTCACAATAGAATATTACGGGAGATTCAGAGGTTGGCTCATAAATTATTTGCCAATCTCCCGATTTCTGTATACCTATATGGGTCTCGTGCTCGTGGAGATGCCACAAAAGATTCTGACTGGGATCTCCTTATTGTAACGGATGATTCTTTAAATATATCTGGGGCTTTTGAAAAGTTCGCTTATCCCTTCACGGAAATTGGCTGGAGTTTAGATGAACAAATCACACCTCTTCTTTTTACCAAAAGTCAGTGGGAAGCCGAAAGAAATACGCTTTTTTATCTTAATGTTCAAAATGATGCCATTCTACTATGACATTTGATAATTCACAAAAACTGGTAGCCACCAGACTTCTGATTGAGAAATCGGATAACAATATGGAGCAAGCACTTCGTAATGCTGATTTAGGCTATTGGGATTTGGTCGCCAACCGTTTATATTACTCAGTTTTCCATGCAATAAATTCGATGTTATTTATTGACGGGCTCCAACCGCGCACTCATAAAGGAATCTCCATCCAATTTGGAAAATCCTATGTTCGTACAGGTAGGTTCAGTCGCGAAGATGGCTCCCTTTACGGAGAACTCCAAACCATGAGAGAGCAAGCCGATTATCAAAACGTATTTAAACTTGAAGAGGAAAAAGGAAGACGATTAATAGCTTCAGCTAACGATTTGAGAACGAGGATCTGCAACTATGTAAGGGAAAGAATCGCTGATATAGAAAATAAGCCTTAGTGTTTAATATTGGTATGGACTGTTGCACCCCCAACGACTTCGAGTATAGAAAGCTCGACTGACTCTTAGTGCAAGTTTGCCGAACCGAAAATAGCGGATTGGCGTACTTTATCTATCGAAAAATCGGAGATAAAGTACGCCAATCCGCAATTTCCATATTTGGAGTCATAGTTTAGGATGTGAGGCCGCCTGCGTTTTATTTCGGTGAAAAGAGGTCGTCGAGGTCGACAAAGGAGTTGATCTCGTTTTTCTGCGCATTGTTGACAACGCCGTTGGCTGTGATCATCGTAAGATGCACGGCCTTTGTCGGTGCCACCTCTTCTTGATATCGACTTTGTCTTAAATGGAGTTCTTTCAGGTAATCAGGTGAAATTGAAAATGGTTTCGACATGAATTTTGCTTCACACAGATTCACTACTCCGTCTGCCCTGTCGATCACCATATCTACTTGCATTCCTGGATACCCTTTCTCTTTATCGGGTGAGGCTGTCCAGGCATACCAGCCCATATATACGCCGGATATACCGAGTGCTTTGGCTATCTGAGCCTTGTGCTGAAAACATAGTCTCTCAAAAGCTAACCCTCTCCACGACAGATGGTCGGCCGATTCCAGATGGGTGGTCCAATAATTGGGGCGTGCATCTTTTTTCCGGATAAATTCATGGTAGAAAAGCACGAAGTTGTCGATGAGCTGATACACTGCACTGCGGTTCTTCTTGCCGGGCTGCTGTACTTTTTCGATGAAGCCACAGAGTTCAAGATTACGCAGAATCTTTGTCAGCCTGCCCGACACTTCGTAACCGATCAACTCTGATATCTCTTTGTGAGTGAGACCTTTCTTCTTGACGGCAAGGGCATTTATTATTGCCTCGTATGCCTCGGGATGAGAGAATAAGGAGGCGAACAATGCCTCATACTCCACCGCCATATCGGCTCCTGGCTCAAAGAATAGGTGGTCGATGTTCGCCGGAAGGCTCAGCTTCCGGTTAAACTTTTTCCAGTAATAGGGGATTCCACCGACAATCATGTAGGCCTCGGCTATCTGTTTGCGGTTCCATCCAAGGTTCATGGAATGGCTCATTTCCTCACATTCAGCAAGATTAAATGGATAGACGGGGATTCTCTTCGTTACTCTATTATACAGTCCTCCATGATTTTTGATCACCTTATTGAACATCCAGGAGGTGGCGCTGCCGCAAATGATCAATATGATGTCTTCCGTCCATGCGGCCCATCTGTTCCAGAAATTGCCTAAGGCTTCTACGAATCCGGATTTTGGAGCATCCATCCATGGCACTTCATCCAGGAAAATAACTTTCTTGTCGTTGTATTCCGGATTGGCTGGTTTTTTCTCAACCAACTGCTGCAATTGATAGAAGGCTTCTACCCAATTCTTGGGCTTAGGACATTTCGGCAGTCCTTGATATAGCAAAGCCTGATGAAATGCATCCAATTGTTCCTTATTCTTCTTTTTCTCCAGTCCGGTATATTGAAACGTGAAGGCTCCCTTGAACGCTTTGTTTACAAGGTAGGTCTTTCCGACACGCCGACGCCCATAGATGGCGATAAATTCTGATTCATGCGAATTGAGAGCCTCCCGTAGAGCCTCCAATTCCTCTTTTCTTCCTATGATATTAGTTCTTAACGTCTCCATAACGACTGCAAATTTACGAAAAATTAGCGGATTGGCGTACTTTATCTCCGATTTTTCGATAGATAAAGTACGCCAATCTGCTAATTTTGACACTTTGGCTTCAGTTGAAAGGAGAGGTCTAAGGATTTAGGAGGATGGCATCTGTTTGGACGTTGAGGTAGAAGAGGGTGTTGCTCTCTGCTTCCTATTGGCTCTGGGTATATGATTCTTTCCTTTGGCATTGGTTTGAAGAATTGTAGATGAGCCATCGTGGATGGTGGAATGGACCATCATGGACTTACTGCGTTGTTGATTTTTCTTTCAACTTGTCGTAATTTTGC
>CAZGJH010000018.1:9151-31894 GCA_964525735.1 uncultured Sangeribacter sp. | reverse complement strand
ACCATATGGCGTGAACGGTAGAATAGTCGAACTCCACGCCCTGGCCGATGCGGATCGGGCCCGAACCGAGCACGACAATCTTCTTGCGATCAGTAGGAACCGACTCATTCTCACACTCGTAGCCCGCGTAATCTTCGTAGGTGGAGTAGAAATAGTTGGTCTTTGCGTGAAACTCGCTCGCGCAGGAGTCGATCATCTTGTAGACGGGGTAGATTCCGGCCTCCTTGCGCATCAGATAGATCTCCGATTCCGTCTTGCCCCACACCTGGCCGATGAAGCGGTCGGAGAAACCGATACGCTTGGCGTCGCGGAGGGTTTCGAGGTCGAGCGGGTGCTCGCGGAGGGTGGTTTCGAAATCGACGATATTCTTGATTTTGTCGAGGAAGAACATGTCGATTTTGGTGCGGTTGTAGATCAGGCCGGCGTCGACGCCACGGCGGAGCAGTTCGGCGATGGCGTGGATACGGTCGTCGGTGGGGCGCACGATGTAGTCAAGGATTGCCTCCTCCGGCATACCGTCGAATTTGCGGTGGTGGAGGTGGCACACGCCCGTTTCGAGCGAGCGGATAGCCTTGAGGAGCGACTCCTCGAGGGTGCGGCCGATGCTCATCACCTCGCCCGTGGCCTTCATCTGAGTGCCCAGTTCGTTGGATGCGTCGGCAAACTTATCGAAGGGGAAGCGTGCGATTTTGCTCACCACATAGTCGAGCGTCGGCTCAAAGCTTGCGGGGATGTGGCCGAGGTCGATCTCGTCGAGGTGCAGGCCCACGGCAATCTTCGCGCTGACGCGAGCGATGGGGTAGCCGGAAGCCTTAGAGGCGAGGGCTGAGGAACGCGACACGCGCGGATTGACCTCGATGAGGTAGTAATTGAACGAGAGGGGGTCGAGGGCGAACTGCACGTTGCAGCCTCCTTCGATTTTGAGGGCGCGAATCAGTTTGAGGGCCGAATCGCGCAGCAGCTGGTATTCCTTGTTGGTGAGGGTCTGTGCCGGGGCCACCACGATAGAGTCGCCGGTGTGCACGCCCACGGGGTCGAGGTTTTCCATTGAGCAGATGGCGATTACGGTGTCGTTGGCATCGCGCATCACCTCGAATTCGATCTCCTTGTAGCCCTTGATGCTCTTCTCTACGAGCACCTGATGCACGGGCGATAGGTCGAGGGCCGTGCGCATCATTTCGCGCAGTTCGGCCTCATTGTCGGCGAAACCGCCGCCGGTGCCGCCGAGGGTGAAGGCGGGACGGAGGATTACCGGGTAGCCGATTTTCGCGGCGATCTCCACGGCGTGGTCAATGCTGTTGGCCACGTCGGAGGGGAGCACCGGTTCGCCGATGCTTTCGCAGAGCTCCTTGAAAAGTTCACGGTCTTCGGCGCGCTCGATGCTCTCGAACGATGTGCCGAGAATCTCGACGCCACACTCTTCGAGCACTCCCTTCTTGGCGAGCTGCACGGCGAGGTTGAGACCAGTCTGTCCGCCGAGACCAGGGACGATAGCGTCGGGGCGTTCGTAGCGCACGATCTTGGCCACATATTCGAGTGTGAGCGGCTCCATGTATACTTTGTGGGCTATGTCGGGGTCGGTCATGATAGTGGCCGGGTTGGAGTTGACGAGCACCACCTCGTAGCCCTCCTCCTTGAGGGCTGTGCAGGCCTGAGTGCCGGCATAGTCGAACTCAGCGGCCTGACCTACGACAATCGGGCCTGAGCCGATCACCATTACCTTCTTTATATCTTTACGCTTTGGCATAATTTCTTTGTAGTTTGATTGTTAGGGATTTTGTTTCGCGGGGTTCAGGGGCGGCTCAGTCGAGCAGCGAGATGAACTTTTCGAAGAGGAAATTGGTATCGGTAGGGCCGGGGGCGCTTTCGGGGTGGAATTGCACCGACATCACCTTGTCTTCTACACAGCGGCACCCTTCTACGGTGTTGTCGAGCAGATTTATGTGGGTGATTTCGAGGGGTGTATCCTTCACCGAGTCGGGGTCGACGGCATAGCCATGGTTTTGCGCCGTGATGAGCACTTTCCCCGTGGTGAGATCCTTCACGGGGTGGTTGCCGCCGCGATGGCCGGGGTTTATCTGCTTGATTTTCGCGCCGTAAGCGAGCGAGATGAGCTGATGGCCGAGGCAGATGCCGAACATGGGCACTTTGCCGCGCAGCTGACGGATAGTTTCGGCCACTTCAGGCACGTCTTCGGGCGAACCGGGGCCGTTTGAGATGAGCACGCCGTCGGGTTTGAATTTGAGGATATCTTCGGCCGAGGTGTTCCAGGGCACCACGGTGACGTTGCAGTGGTGGGCGTTGAGGCTTCGCACCATGTTGAATTTCATACCGCAGTCGATGGCCACGATGTCGTGGCGGCAGTTGACGGTGCGGGCAAACCAGCGCTTCTTGCAGCTCACGCGGCTTACGAGGGCTGTGGGGCGGGGCACGGCCTTGATTTTCGCCACGGCCTCCTCGGTGGGGGTGTCGATGTCGGTGATTATGGCTCGTATACCATTGGCATCGCGCAAGATACGGGTAAGTTGACGGGTGTCGATTCCGCTGATTCCGGGGATGTCGTTCTCCTCGAGTTCTTCGGCGAGAGTTTTGGTGTAGCGGAAGTTGGAGGGTGAGTCGTTGTTTTCCTTCACCACCATGCCTCCGATCGAGGGGTACTTAGTTTCGTAGTCCTCGTCGGTGATTCCGTAGTTGCCGATTAGGGGATATGTCATTACGATGATCTGGTCGGCGTAGGAGGGGTCGGAGAGGATCTCCTGATAGCCAACCATAGAAGTGTTGAAGACGAGTTCGCCGACGCGTTCGGCGTCAGATGCGAAACCGTAGCCGGGGAATTCGCGGCCGTCTTCGAGGACAAGTTTTTTAGTATATGGAAGCATTTTGAAGCTGGTTATTTCGTTTAGTTTAAGAATCGGCCAGAGTAGATGGTGGCGGCGATGGAGCCTTGGAGGGTCATGCCGGCGTAGGGGGTGGCGTGGCCTTTCGAGATGAACGAGGCGGGATCTACGACGCGCTGCGTGTCGGTGTCGATGATTGTGAGGTCGGCCCAGTCGCCCGGTTGGAGACCGTAGGCGGAGTTTAGCCCGAGGATTCGGCGCGGGTTGAGCGACATCACTTCCACGAGGCGCGAGAGAGGCATGAGGCCCGAGGCGACCATCGTGGTGTAGACGGCTGAGAAGGCCGTCTCCAGACCTACGACTCCCATTGCGCTCTTTTCGAGGCCTTTATCCTTCTCCGAGGCGGAGTGGGGGGCATGGTCGGTGGCGATCACGTCGATTGTGCCGTCGATCACGCCTTCGCGGAGAGCGTCGCGGTCGGCGGCCGAGCGGATGGGAGGGTTCATCTTGAAGCGACCCTCTTCGCGGAGGTCGGCGTCGCAGAAAGTGAGGTAGTGCGGACCGGTTTCGCAGGTCACCTGCACGCCGCGCGCTTTCGCTTCGCGGATTAGTTGCACGCTCTCCTTCGTGGAGATGTGGCATACGTGGAGGCGGCAACCGGTTTCTTCGGCGAGGCGGATGTCGCGTTCAATTTCGCCCCATTCCGATTCGGAGCAGATGCCTCGGTGGCCGTGGGTGCGGGCGTAATCGCCGTCGTGAATGTAGCCGCCACGCAGCAGTTCGTTCACCTCACAGTGGGCCGAGAGGATCTTGCCTGTGGGGGCGATACCTCGCATCGCCTCGCGCATCACCTCTTCGCTTTGCACGCCTGAACCGTCGTCGGAGAATCCGGCCACCCACGGTGCGAGTGCCTGGTAATCTACGAGTTCCGAGCCCATGCGCTGGCGGGTGATCGTAGCGAAGGGAATCACTTGGATAGCCGCGTCGCGTTCTATGATTTCGATTTGCTCGCGGAGGTGGGGGATGTCGTCGGGGGCCGGGTTGAGGTTGGGCATCGTGCAGACGGTGGTGAAGCCGCCTGCGTAGGCAGCGCGAGATCCGGCGTAGATGGTCTCCTTATAAGAGTAGCCGGGTTCGCGGAAATGCACGTGCATGTCGACGAGGCCTGGCATCACCATCTTCCCTTCGAGGTTGATGGCTACGACTTCTTCTGAGGCGGCGCGTCCCGGTATTTCATCGAGAGGGATGTTCCGGGCGATGCGTTCAATTTTGTTATTGTGAATAAGAATCGAAGCGTTACGGAATTGGCCATCGTTGAAAACGGCGGCGTTTTGGATGAGCATACGGGACGGTCTGGTCATATTTCGGTAAATTTAGGTACAAAAATTGCGTTAAATTTAGGTACAAAAAAAGGGCAACTCACCAATGAGTTGCCCAAAATATGTGAAAAAAAGAATCTTTGCGGAAGATTTTGGCTTCCGTAGCGAATGTTCTGTGCGTGACACATAGCAAACGATATCAGACTCTCATGTTTTGTCATCATATCTGTAAATTTGCCTGCAAAGTTAGTAATTTCTTCCGAAACGTGCAACTCTTTCGGCAAATTCCTTTCGAGGGCCGCTGATGCTCGCCTCTAGCGATCCAGAACTTCCGTACTGCGTGTCGGGTTTTGATGGTGCAAATTTTCGGAGCTTTGTTATCCTATGCCCGGAATTTGGGCAACAACAGAATATCTACAAGTTCTTTTTCAGACCATCCGCAAATGTCGGCAAATGATAGGGGGATTAGCGGAGGCTGTTGACCCATTGCTGCATCTGGGTGGTGTTGAAGCCGTGGATCACTTTGCCGGGGAGGAATTTGGCTTTGGGCGCGCAGGGCTGTAGCTCCCGTTCTGTCTCACCGTAGCTGCTGCCTGTGGAGGTGACGAAGGGAACGATGACTTTGCCGGAGGTGTCGTGCTGCTCAAGGAAGGTCTTGATGATGGGTGGCGCTGAATACATCCATATCGGGAAGCCGACATAGACAGTGTCGTATTGCTCGAAGTTGCTGACGGTGTGGGCTATTGCGGGGCGGCAGGTGCGGTCTTTACATTCGAGCACACCGCGTGCCTCATCGTTGAAGCTGTCGAGGTCTTCTTCGGTGTAGGGGACCTCTGGCACGATCTCGAATAGTTGGCCGCCGGTTGCTGTGGCCACTTTCTGCGCCTCTCTTTTTGTGTTGCCTGTAGCCGAGAAGTAGGCTACAAGCACGCGTTGGTTGCTCCCTTCTTTCTCGGAGGTGACGCAGCCCGTAGTGAGGAGCGCTGTTGCGAGGGCTGCTGTGAGAAACCATCTCATCATCTCTGTGTGTCTGTAAGTTAAAGCGTTATACTATTGCCCTGGGCTCAGGGGGGATAGCGAGCCGTGAGGGCAAGGGCAAAGTTAAGAAAATCTGTTGAATTTCACAAATTTTTTGATTCTGAATCTGCGGCGGGGGGTGTGGCGTAGCGTTCGAGGGTCTGTTGCGCGAGATATTTCATCTCTTCTCTGAGCCATTCGGGAGAGACAACCTCGGCATCGGGGCCCATACGAAGCAGTTCGCGCTGGAATTCGAATTCGGGACGGAGGTGGAACCGATAGATTGTGTAACCATCGTGTGAATTGCCGACGATTTGCTGGGAATGATGCAGCGGCAGGGCTTCGATGTACGCCCGTTGATTTCCGAATACTTTCACAGTAACATCCTCACAATCATACTCTTCATCGTAGGTTGTGCCGATCACTTCATCGAAATAATGGCTCACATCGATGGCTGGATCCCACTTAAACGTTTCATCGAGTAGCGTCATATCTTTTACACGGTCGAGAGCGAGCGTGCGCATGGTGCCAGTATCTGGGTAGCGCACAAGGAGATACAGGCGACGTTGCCACTGCTTCAGAAGGTATGGCTCTACGGTGTATGTCTTTGCAGCCGACTTGTCGAAACGCTGATAGGTGATCGAAAGCAATGTACACTTATCGAACGCTTTGATGATGGTGGAGAGGTATTCTTCACCTTTGAGAGCCTTCTCGTAGATGATTCGGTTTTTCAATTCGGGGTGGTCGAGCAGTTGGTTGCTGATCGATAGCCATTTGAAGATAGAGTTGAAGAAGGAAGATCCTTCGAGTGCTTCGGGGTTGGCGATGTAGTAGGTGTTGTCGGAGCGGTTGCAGTAGATATCAACGCCGAAGATGTCGGCGATATTATCGCAGTAGCGATGAAATGTTCGGGCGGGAATGGAGGGTTCGTGATTCTCGTTGATTGTGGCATTGTTGCTCGAGAGCTCGTTAATCTTTTTGAGGGTGATACCTTGGGCCCCACGAATTGTATCGAGGAGCCAAACACAGCTTCGGAGGAGTTTTAAAGAAGTGGCCATAAGAGCGTTGATTTTGCCGCAAAGTTAACACAAACCGCTGCCTTCACCAAATAACTTGGCGAAAAAGTGAGTCAGTTGCCTTTGCCTGTGTGATCAATGGAAAGTATGTAGAGGTTTCTTCACTTTATCTCGATAAAAAGGGGAGATAAAGTGAAGAAACTGGCGTGTTTATGGACATCAGGCTTGGTGTAAGCATGGTTTTATCATGGTTAGGAGCCCTGGGAGTGAGGTCATTAACCCCTCTGGACGCACAAAATGTAGAGGTTTCTTCACTTTATCTCGGTTAAAAAGTGAGATAAAGTGAAGAAACTGGTGTATTTTTGGAAAACTGGCTTAGGGGTAGCCAGGTCTTGTATCCTTGAAGGTCACGGTTCTATGTAACGTGAAAGTTGATCGAAAATAACCGACAAGACGAATGAACTGTCACAAGTTAGTTTTTGGAGATTCCCTTATTTTATTTGCATAATATGAAATAATTAATTATATTTGCGATTCTAATACTAAAATTATGGAGACTAAGAATGATAACATAACTAACGATGAGCCACTGACTCATAATCGAGTGATAGATCCCATCTTTGATGTCGGTTTCAAATTGATTTTTGGCAGGGAGAAAGTTTCCGAGCCTCTTCTCATCAGCATCTTGAATAATATCTTTGCGGGAGATCCCATGTTGGGGAAGATTACGCGATGACGAGACTGGGGAACCCATAGGCAGTTTCCAGCGTTATGCATTTGTGCAGATTCCTTGCTTCAAGAAGGATAAAAAAGAGTGCAAGACAATATTGGAACAATGGATTTATAATTTGAAGAATATGGGAAGGACACAGAGTGTTGCATTTGCAGAGCAGAATGAGATATTCAAGTATCTGAAAGATGTCAGTGACTATGCCGCATTGACACGAGAACAGAGGGATGATTATGAGGCAGCATTGATGCGTGCCAGGGATTACAATGCTGTGCTTATGACTGCGAAGGAAAAGGCCATGGCTGAAGGCAGAGCTGAAGGTAGAGCGGAAGGCAGAAAAGAAGAGAAATTTGAATTAGCACGCAAGATGATGGAGGTTCCATATCCAGTAGATGCTATAATCCAACTTACAGGGCTCACTATAGAAGAATTGAAGGAATTAACCTCAATTAAGAAATCGTAAAAAATAACTTGGACAGTTTATGAAGTATTCTTGAGGAATTTTTAATTAACTTTGTGGTGCACAGCAGGCTATGCAACGTGGAAGTAATTGAGAAATAACCGATAAGATGAATAAACTGTCACAAGTTATTTTTTAGAGATATTTATCTCGGTAAAAAAAGGGGGGATAAAGTGAAGAAACTGGGGGTGATCGGGATAGTTTAGCGGGTGTAGAAGTTGATGAGGCGGCGGAGGGCGCGCTCGCAGACGGGGCAGAAGGTGGGGTTGTAGTTGTCGCGCATACGGCATGTTTCAGCGGGGCGATAGACGCCCTTGGCTTTGTAGCCTCCCCCTTCGAACACGCCTATTACTACCGGCTCTCCGGCTTCACGCGTTTCGTGGGCCGCTTTGGCAGCCGCCATGCGCTCCTCTCGTGTGCCGCCCGCGTCTACCCAAGGGGTCGGAATCGGGGTGTCGGGACTCATCATGTGGACCCATTTGGAATTGAAATCGACGAGGGTGGTGATGTTCGGTTCCCAAGGCTCTATATCGAGAGGGTAGGTATTGTCTGCATCTTCGGTATAAAAATACTCGTCGGCCAGGCCTCCGAAACTGTGGCCGAACTCGTGGACGGCCACGGGGAGGGTAAACTCATTGTCAGCGGCAGCGATCTGGTAGTTGTTGTAGATGCCCCCTCCGCCATACTCGTCGGTATTCACGAGGATGAGGATGTGTTCGTAAGGAATCCCTTCGAGCATCTGATGCATGCGTTTCACACGCGGAGCCGTGAGATAGCGCCCCGAGTAGAAAGTGCTGTAATGGGAGCCGAAAGCGGTGTCGCGCCAATCTTTTTTGAGCGGCACGCTCACGCCGCTTTCACGCGAAGGCGTCATCACCGCCACGAAATTAAACTTATCGCGGTTGGAGGCATACGGTTCGTATTTCAGGATCTCGTTGGCGATCACTGTGGCGCGCTCGATAAACTTGTCCATTTCCTCTTGGCGATAACCTTCGGCGAGGATGGCGATGTCGATAGCCTCGGCAGGTTCGCCGCCTTTAACGATATACTGGTGAGGCATTGGATTATTGCCGCGCACGGCCACGAGCTCATCCTCAGGACGATAGCGATGCGTGAGCCGACCGATCTCCTGATGGCGATTGTCGCGCAGCGATACCGTGATGTCGGCCTCTTGTTTCGGCAAAGGCACTTGGAAAGAATTTTCAAACGACATCTCACGCTCGGAGGCTTCCGGGGTGTAAATCCACTCTTGGAAGAGTGAGGAGAAAGTGTTGAGGTAGAGCGTATCCTTAGTCTGGGGGTCTGTGACGAGGATAGTGCCGTTGCCGGCCACGGGAGCCTCTTTGAGACGATGGCGGCGGCCCGCCCAGCCGGGGAGTTTAGATTGCGAATCGAGCATCACCTTGATGCCCGAGGGACCGCCGCCGAATACATAGTCGACACGCAGGGTGGAGTCGGCGAACACCCGCGAGAACTCCTGAGCATCAGCAGTGAATGCTTGAGCCTCAGCGGTGAACACCGACGCCACGCCCATCAGCGTAACAAATATCAATTTATTAAAAGTCATACAGAGGGAATTTTTCAGTCGAGCTGCCATTCGAAGATACCGGCAGAGTTGTCGTCAGGCAGCACGACCTCTATCTTCATTGCCGTGGTTTCTACGGGATCGAAGTTTACGACGTTGGCCTCGCCCTTTTCAGTGCCGTAAGCCGCTCCGGCAGCAGCCGAAGGGTTGGATACGGGTTGCCAGTTGCCAGCCGCATCCTTATAGTAGAGTTTCCAAGATTTAGGCACACGGCAACCGCCCCAAGGACCGTCGTCGTACCAATAAACCGTGGCACTCTGCACTTTGCGCGCCTCCGGCAGATCGTAGGCAATCCATTCGGTAGTGCCCTGTTTGGGCCACCAATGCGTGTAAGGCACGGAGCGGTCGTTCTCATCCTTAGGCACGAGGCGGTCGTTGAGCGAAGAGAGCGAACCCATCGGCGAGGAGGTAGAAATCTTGCACAGCGAAGCGAGCGTAGGAGGCATCACGGGACGCGAAGCGCTGAGCTCCTGAGGGAGCCAGACGGCCATATTTCCGCTGCCGCGATGACACCATGCATAGTAGGGAATCAGATTGAGGCGCACATCCTTAGTTGTGAGTCGACCGCGGTCGTCGTAACCGAGCGTCTGGCCATCGGTGGTGAGAGTGACGATACCTTCGAGCAACTCGGGTCGCTCAGTGAGAGCGAATTGCGGCTTCTGGTTGACGAAAATGCTGAGCACGTCGAAATCATTGTCGGGCCATTCGGCGCAGTAAACGATCGGGCCGCGTTCCACGGCGATGCGTCCCTTGTCGGCCTCCACCTTGGCGTTGGCCTTCACGATGCGGGGCTCCATATCGAAATGGATTTCCACCTTGTCGCCCTTCTTCCAATTGCGGTCGATAGAATAATAGCCGTCGGCAGTGAGCTGGCCGTCAGCAGGTTTGCCGTTGACGGTGACGCTGTAGTCGAGACGCTTGCCATCTGAATAAGTATAGAGGTTGCTCGGCACAGGCTGATTCTTCACCCAGCCCGGAATGCGCAGTTTCATGGCAAACTTGCCGGCCTTGTTTTTGTCGACGGTCAGGGCGATGTTGCCGTTCCAGGGATAATTGGTTTGCTGACTGAGCACCACCGACTTCCCATCCACGTCGAGATCAGCCGTATTCGACATAAAGAGATTTACGAATACATCCTTATCACGCACGGCATATACATAGCCCGGGAGCGAAGGGATGAAACGAGCGATATTGGAGGGGCAGCACGCGCAACCGAACCACGGCTGCCTCTGGTGCTGACCCATACTTTCGAGGGGATTAGGATAGAAGAAGCCGCCGCCGTCGAGAGCCACGCCGGAAATCAGGCCGTTGTAGAGGGTGCGCTCCAGCACGTCGTAATATTTTGAATCCCCATGCAGCAGGAAGAGGCGATGGTTGACGTAGACGTTTCCGATAGCGGCACACGTCTCGCAATAAGCCGACATATTGGGCAGCTCATAGTTGGCTCCGAACGCCTCGCCATTGCTCGTGGCTCCGATGCCGCCCGTGATGTAATACTTCTTGCCTACGATATTATCCCAGATACGGTCGATGGCCTTGATATAGGCGGAGTCGCCTGTGAGGGCGGCGACATCCGCCATACCGGCATACATATAAGCGGCTCTCACGGCATGACCTACAGCCTCATCCTGCTCAATCACAGGTTTATGAGCCTGCGAATATTCGTCGGTGCGTGAGGTGTAGCCGCGTTTATCAAGGAAATATTTGGCTTGTTCGAGGTATTTCTTGTCGCCAGTTACGAGATAGAGCTTTGCGAGCGCCATCTCGGCAATCTGATGTCCCGGCACACGTGCCACTTGCCCCGGGCCGTCGCCGATTTCGCGGCAAACGCAGTCGGCATATTTCTTGGCGATATCGAGGAAATTCGTTTTACCAGTGGCCTGATAATGCGCTATGGCTCCTTCAATCATATGACCGAGGTTGTAGAACTCGTGAGAGAGATCCTCTACCATTTCCCAACGTTTCGATCCGGCCCACTCGTGGGGATGCTTGGGGTTCATCGTGCGGGAGGTGTAGAGATAGCCGTCGGGCTCCTGTGCGGCCGCCATGATCACAATCACGGAGTCGATATAATTTTCAAGACGCTTGTCGGGGTAGGTTTGGAGCAGATAGCTGGCGCCCTCGATAGTTTTGTAGACGTCGGTATCGTCGAACGCGAGGCCGCCTACGGTGATAGTGTCGGAGGGATGAGCGGCTTTCACGAAATTGTCGTAGCGTCCCGTCTCCTCACATTTGCTAAAAGCGAGAGGGATAGTGACTTCGCGGCTCGCCTTGAGACGTTGGCCCCAGAAATCGTCGGTCACTTTCACGGAAGTGAACGGCACAGGGTCGATAGGATAGCCGTGGTGCGACTGCGGGGCTTTTGCGCCGGCAGGGAGAGTGAAAGCAGCGAGCAGCGCGGCAGAAAACAGTTTTTTCATGATGATATGATTTGTAAAAGAAGATTATTTTACGGTGAATTTAAGCGAAGAGATATAGCCGGTGAACGGCCATTCACCCTCGGCATTTCGCCCGAGAGTCACGAATTGCACAGGCTTGACGAGCAACTGGATATCCTTCTCGCTCACGAGCGATCCATTTACGAAGACTTTCTCGATTCGGCCATCGAAGTCGACGCGGATATTCTGCCATTCGCCTTCCAATTCCTTGGGATCTTTCCAGACGAATTCATTGCCGCCGAGCGGTCGCCACCCGGCATCTTCATACCAGCCGTAATGGTTCATGATGCCACAACGGGGTTCGGTGCCGTTTACACCCATTATTTTCTCCAGTTCATCGTGAGAAGATGTAAAATCGGCGTAACACTCATTTTCGGCCAA
Organism: uncultured Sangeribacter sp.; assembly: GCA_964525735.1. Lineage (GTDB taxonomy): Bacteria > Bacteroidota > Bacteroidia > Bacteroidales > Muribaculaceae > Lepagella. Next base: position 20,111 of record CAZGJH010000018.1, on the reverse strand, counting down.
TTGGGGGTTGAGAATCACAGCTTCGAGAGTGTAAGCCACATTGTCGCGCACGCTGGCCGGGAGAGGGAAGGAAGAGCGGTAGAAGACGTTGCCGTCGAAACGGAAAGCCTTCTTCCCCTTCACCTCCTCGATTACGGCGGGAACTTCGAGAGCTTCGAAATAGCCGTCGATGCCACGGTTGGGGATATAGCCCACGGTGTCGCCGGCATTGAAGAGAGCGGCGTTGATATCTACGAGCGTGCCCTTGTTTTCACGGTCGGCCACGGGGTTGCGACGAATAGGGTTGAGGGCATCGAAGCGACGCTCGGCATCGGATAGCTGCCAATTATAGAGACGCACGTCGCTGAGAATCATTTCCCGTGAGGGAGGGGCTGTGAGAGTGAAGCTGCCATCTTCGAGCGAGCCATTGAGCGTGAGGGGTGACCAGGCACCATCGTACCAGAGCAAAGCCGAAGCCGTGTGAGGCATGTCGCGCGACAAAACCGGGGAGGTTAGCTCAAGTTCCGACCCAGGGGCAAGCACCACGGCATCGCGGCCCTCTATGCGTCGGGCAGTGGCTGAGCCTTGCTTGAGTTTCAGAGCGCCGCCAAGTTGTCCCTGATTGTTGGCCCATTCACGCCCGTTCCAATCGAGCCCTGTGAGGCCGATCCATTGCTGCGGAGCGGAAGTGGCGAAAGTGTCGAATACCTTCACATTCCAGAGAGAGCCGTTGAAGCCCACTTTCTCACCGCCAGTAGATGTGATGCGGATGTAGCGAGCCTCTTCGTCGCCGAAATCAACCATTGGCGACCCCGCGAGGCGGTTGTGGCGCTTATCGGCGAAAACGTTCCAATTATGGCCGTCGATAGAGGTTTCAATGAGATATTGATAGAACTGAGTGCCATATTCCCATTGGGTCATCACCGTGCGAATACGCTCCTTCCGGCCGAGGTCGATTTCAATCCATTCCTGCCCCATTCCGGCAGGGCGCCAGAGAGTTCCGTTGTTGTCGTCGACGGCATATTCGGGGCGGAAATTATCGTCGTAGGCAGAGGAGGCTTTCACCGGTTTGCCGAAAGCGAGATTTTTGGTGGGCCACTCGGGTGAGGCGAAGTAGCCTATACCCTCATGGGTAGGAGTGACGGTGAGAATCTTGCCGTCGGGTGAAAATTGCATTTTATCGATACACACCTGGCGATGAAACCCACGGTTGGAGTGAGGGTTGTCGTGTCGGTGATATACGATGTAATAATCTTCGCCGTTCTGGAGAATGCTGTGATGTCCAGGACCGTGAACCGAGCCATCGGCGTTTGTTTCAAGAATACAACCCTCATACTTGTAAGGGCCGAGAGGAGCGTCAGCCGTGGCATACTGCACACGGTAGGTATGGTCGTGGCAAGAGCCGGAAGAATACATGAAATAATACTTACCGTTGCGCTTCAGCACGAAGGGGGCTTCGAAGAAATCGGTAACCTCGGTGTTGGGGATAAGACGGGTTTCGGTAAACGATTTCATATCGGGAGCAAGTTTGCCGGCGCCGCATCCGAAGCCGTCGTAGATGCCCCAAGTGCCCCAATACATATACACGGAGCCATCGTCGTCGGTGAAAGTCTGGCCGTCGAGTGTAATGGCGTTTTTCACGAAACGATCAGGCACGAGCACGGCCTCGCTTTCGCCCAGAGTATTCTGCCAAGGGCCGCGAGGAGTTTCGCCCACGCCTACGTGGATCTGGCAAGGTTGGCAATAGATATAATAGTATTTGCCGTCGGCGGCGTTTTGCATAACGTCGGGGGCCCAGATCCAGTGGGAGTCGGGCCAGTTCATGGGCATAAGTGTCCAGTTGACCATATCCTTGCTCTGCCAGAGCTGAGCGGGGCCGAAACCGGCGCCGGAGCCGTCGGTAGTGGCGTAGACGTAGAAAGTGTCGCCGAATTTTTTGATTGTGGGGTCGGCGAAATATCCGGGAATCATGGGGTTGAAGATGCCCGGGGCATTATGAGGAGCGGCGGCCGGGAGACCGCACGGGGCGGCTAAAGCTACCCCCAGTAAAAAAGAGATTATACAGGTTTTCATGGGTGACTGATTTTGAGGGCGAATCCACCGGCGGGAGCCATGTGGATGGGGAGTTTAGTAGAGGAATCGACGGTGAGGGTTTCGATCACATAATCGCGTGCTTGCTTTGCGGCGTTGGGGCCGTCGCGCAGCAGAGTGGCCTTGAAGCTCTTGCCCGCAGGGAGGAAGGAGAGGTCGAGGGTGTAATCGCGGGGGGTCCAATCAGTTTCGCCGGCTACCAGCCAGCTGTCGAGAGAGGCTGTAGAATCAGCCGAAGAATCAGCCGAAGAAGAGGCGGGGGAGGAGGAGGCTGTGCGGAGGGTGACGATATATTCACCCATGCGGCCGTCGAGAATGTCGGTAGAGGTGAAAGCAGAGGGAAGAGATGTGATGAAATCGGTGCAAGGCTGATTGTCGAGATAATTCGAGGGGGAATCGGCCAGCATGGAGAAAGGGGAGTCGTGTACGATGTAATGAGCCACTTGATGAGCGCGAGTGCCTTGGCTTACGGGTGAGGAGTATATGGCCTTCCAATCAGCTTTCGAGGCGTTGAGCATCGCGCCCGGGGTGAAATCGACGGGCCCCGCTTGCATACGGATGAAGGGGAACGTCACATCGTAGCGAGGCATATCCACCGATTCCGGGCTCCATTTCATCTCCTCCATGCCGAAAACGCTTTCGAAGTTTACGATGTTGGGATACGTGCGGTTGAGGCCTGTCGGGGGATAGAAACCGTGTAGGTCGAGCATCAGGCGGTGGCGTGCGGTGGCGTCGGCAATGCGGTAGGTCATCTCGGCAGCCGTCTGGTCGTTGCGGTCGAGGAAGTCTACCTTGAAGCCCTTGATACCCATATCGGCATACTTGCAGCAGGCCTCCTCGAGTTGATCGTCGAGCACATTGAATACGGTCCATAGCCATAGCCCTACACCCTTGGAGGCGGCATATTGTGTGAGCATCGGAAGGTCGATTTCGGGCACAGTGGTGAGCATATCGCCGCTTGCGGGGTCGTACCAACCCTCGTCGAGCACGACATACTCGATGCCGTTGTCGGCAGCGAAATCAATGAAATATTTGTAGGTTTCGTTGTTGATACCGGCCTCGAAGGGCACATTGCGCAGCCCCCAATCGTTCCACCATTCCCAGGCGGCTTTGCCAGGTTGGATCCAGGCCGTGTCGGCCACGCGAGAGGGGGAGGCGAGGGTGTATACGAGATTGTTTACTGGCATCTGCCGGTCGTCGGTAGAGACAGCGAGAATGCGCCAAGGGAAGCGCTTCGGGCCTTCGGTACGGGCGATAAACGCTTCACGCTCGGCCACGTATTCCTGCTTACGCCAGGGATAGTAGGCGGTAGAGCGCGGATACGCTGCGAAGCGGGCCGAGAGAGAGCGGGAGAGGGAGTCGGGCTCTACAAACATCCCTGGGTAGCCTTCCACATCACTCTCCATTATAGAGAGCTTGAGGCCATCGCCGAAATCGGCCACCACGGGCAGAAACGCAAGCTGCGGGGAGGCTCCGGAGGCCGGCGTTACGGAATAGAAATTCTGGAATGCCATGGCCAACGGATCCTTCTCATTAGTGGAATGTGCCAGGTAGAGGAGAGGGTCGCCGGCCAAATTATAGCGGGCAGTTTCATCCAGTATGGTGAGGGGGCGGTGAGAGTCGGCTGTGAATCGATAGGCCACGCCGTCGTTGAAGAGACGCACTTCGAGGCTCTCCCCTTTGGAGAGAGGAATCGTGAGCTGGTTCCACTCCACGTCGATCTGCGGGGTGTGATGGAAAGGAGCCGTGATAGACTCGCGCATATTCTTCCGCAGGGAGCTTTTCTTGATGGCGGTCTTTGCTCCTTCAAGGGCGCCTCCCTCTATATCGAGAGCGATAGGAGAGGGGAGCAGAAGAGGGCGGCCGGCGTGGGAGAGGGCTATCCGGAGCCCTTCGGCATCGTCGATTGTGAGGGTGATGCGCCCATCGGGCGAAGATGCCTCTACGGTTTTGGCGGCCGCTTCCCGACTCGCTGCGAGAGGGAGCGAGAGGAGGAGGGCTATGAGGATTTGAAGCGTTTTCATGGTTAAAAACTGTTCAAGGGGGTTAGTCAGAAGATTATGACGCAAAGTTACATCAAAGCGGCGAAAGGCGATGAGAAAACTGTGTAAAAGTATGAGAGAAACGTCCAAAAGCGGTATTTGGACAATATTTTGGACGTTTTTCGCATCTATTTAGACGATTTTCTTGCACAGAAGAGGGGAAAGCGTAGTAACTTTGCGGCGAAGTTCAGACGACCTCTGGACGAAAATTAACATCAAGTAAACACGAAAAACAAAAGTTGACCAAACTCATGAAACTCAATTTCGCGACACTGACCACCATTGGCTGGGGGACTCTGATAGCCCTCAGCGGATGCTCCGGAAGCAAGGCCTATGAGGCTCCGGACGCGCCCGTGAAGGAAGTGGCTTTCACGCAGGTGCACATCAACGATAATTTCTGGGCCCCGCGCATCGAGACCAACCGCAAGGTATCGATACCTTCCGCATTTAAAGAATGTGAGAAAAACGGACGCTTCGACAACTTCGCAATCGCCGGCGGCCTCATGAAGGGTGAGCATCGTGGCGACTTCTCTTTCGACGACACCGACCCCTACAAAGTGATCGAAGGAGCCTCCTACTCCCTGGCCGTGGAATATGATCCGAAGCTCGACCAATATCTCGACAGCGTGATCAACATCATCGCGGCCGCACAGGAGCCCGACGGCTATCTCACCACTTGCGTCACCAACAAATGCGAACGCCTTTCCGGCTGGTGGGGCAGCCATCGTTGGGAGAAGATCAACAGCCACGAGCTTTACAATTCCGGCCATCTTTATGAGGCCGCCGTGGCCCACTATCTGGCCACCGGGAAACGTAGCCTTCTCGACGTGGCGATCAAGAACGCCGACCTCGTATGCGCCACTTTCGGCTACGGCGAGGGGCAGATAAAGTATCCCTCGGGGCATCCCATCATCGAGATGGCTCTTGCGAAGCTCTACAAGGTGACGGGCGACGAGAAGTATCTCCAGGAGGCAAAGTATTTCGTCGATGAAGCCGGACGCCTCAGCAACGGACGTCGCCCGAGTCCCTACTCGCAAGATCATATGCCGATTCTTGAGCAGGAAGAGATCGTGGGCCACGCCGTGAGAGCCGGCTACCTCTTCTCGGGTGTGGCTGATGTGGCCTCTCTCACCAACGACCCCGCCTACTTCGAAGCCATAACCCGCATCTGGGACAACATGGCCTCAAAGAAGCTTTACATCACCGGCGGCATCGGCAGCCGCGCACAGGGTGAAGGGTTCGGGCCCAACTACGAGCTCAACAACCACACCGCTTACTGCGAGACCTGCGCCGCCATCGCCAACGTCTACTGGAACTACCGTATGTTTCTGGCTACAGGAGATGCAAAATATGCCGACGTCTACGAACGCGCCCTCTACAACGGAGTGCCTTCGGGCGTATCCCTTTCGGGCGACAAGTTCTTCTACGACAATCCTCTTGAAAGCATGGGGCAGCACGAGCGTCAGGAATGGTTTGGTTGCGCCTGCTGTCCGGGCAACGTGACGCGCTTCATGGCCAGTGTGCCGCAATATATGTATGCCACCCAGGGCGACGATGTGCTCGTCAACCTCTACATCCAGAGCTCGGCCGATATAGCTACCGATCATAACAAGATACATCTGGCTCAGACCACCGATTATCCCTGGAACGGCCACGTGACTTTCACCCTCGACCCCGAGCAGGAGGGAGAATTCGCGCTGCGTATGCGCATCCCCGGATGGGCTGAGGATGCCCCTGTGCCAACCGATCTCTACAGCTACACCTCACGCCCCTCGGCCCGCTATGAAGTGAAGGTAAACGGAGAGAAGGCCGACGTGATGAGCGGCCAGGGCTATGCCACTGTGAAACGCCAATGGAAGAAAGGCGACAAGGTGGAGCTCTCGCTTCCGATGGAGGTGAAGCGCGTGAAAGCCAATGACAATGTGGAAGACGATCACGGCAAACTTGCCATTCAGCGCGGCCCCGTGATGTTCTGCCTCGAAGGGCAAGATCAGCTGGATAGCCTCGTATTCGACAAATATCTGCCCGACGGTGTGAAATTCACCGAACGTTTCGACCCCTCTCTGCTCAACGGAGTGATGACACTCTCGGCCACGGGCCGACGTGTGCTTGCCGACGGCCGCGAAGAGGATGCAGAATTGCTCGCTATTCCTTATTGCACCTGGAACAACCGCGGCGCCGACCAGATGGCCGTATGGATTCCGGTGGAGAAGAGCGTTGCGAAAGCCAAACCGGAACCCACGCTGGCAAGCATGGCGATGATGTATAGCGAGCCCACCGAACAATCTACCGATATCCCGGCCGCCACTTCCAACCTCAACTGGGGCTGGGGCTACAACGACCAGTGGGAACCGAAATCGAGCGCGGATACCTCTAAGCCTTACCATTACTGGTGGCTGCGCGAGGGCACCACGGAAAACGTTTGCTATCGCTTCGAGGAGCCGAAAGAGGTGAGCAACGTAGATATCTACTGGCTCGCTTTCGATCACTACGACGGCGACTACGAGACGCCCGAAAGCTGGGAGCTTTATTACCGTACGGCCGACAACCGCTGGGCCCCCGTAAAGGCGAAGGGGAGCTACGGCGTGGAACGCGACAAATACAACCATCTGGAGTTCGAACCCGTCACAACCACCGACCTGCGCGTCTCTGCCAAGCTGCGCGAAGGGAAAAGCGGAGGCGTGATCGAATGGAAAGTGGGCTGAGGCAGCCCCCAGGCTTTAGGAGAAATCCAGAGCTTCAGGAGAACCCCGAGCTTCAGAGCAAAACAAGAAATAAACAAGAATAACAACTATATTTATAACCTTATCATCTTATGAAACCGCGAACAATAACACCGATTTTCAGCAAAAGCATGCTGAAACTTGCGGCTTTGGCATGTCTGGGTTGCACCATAAGCATCCCGGCTGCTTATGCGGAGCCGTTGCCGGTGGCCGCCCCACAGGCAGAGTCAGCGACAGCGACAGGCGTAGTGGTAGACAGCGAAGGGGAGCCTCTGATCGGGGCCACCGTTCAAGTGAAAGGCACCACTATCGGCGCAGCTACCGACGTAGACGGTCGGTTCTCTCTCAAAGTGACTCCCGGACAGGAGTTGCAGATATCCTATGTGGGTTATCAAACTAAGACCGTGAAAATCGAAAAGGGACGTTACAATCTCGGCAACGTGATGCTGGCCGCCGATGCCCAGGTGCTCAACGACGTGGTCGTGATCGGCTACGGCACACAGCGCAAGGGCGACGTCACCTCGGCCGTGGCTCAGGTGAACGCTGAAGATTTCACCCTCGGCAACAGCAACAACGCCGGCGACCTTATCAAGGGTAAGGTGGCAGGCTTGACCATCACGAAATCGTCGGGCGATCCGGGTGCCGATTCAGAGATCAGCCTCCGCGGTATCGTCACCGTATCGGGCAACGCCGCTCCGCTCGTGCTCGTCGACGGCGTGCCGGGCGACCTGAAATCTGTGCCGCCGGAGAATATCGAATCGATCGACGTGCTCAAGGATGCCTCGGCAGCGGCTATCTACGGCACACGAGGCGCAGCCGGTGTAATCTTGATCACCACCAAGACAGGCAAGCGCGAGATGAACACCACCGTTTCCTATTCTGGCTACGTGAGCTTCACCCGCTGGTCGAAGAAGGCCGACTTCATGGGTCCCGAGGACATCCGCGCCGGAAAGACCACCTTCAACGACGAAGGCTACGACACCGACTGGCTCAAGGCAATAAGCCGCACAGCAGTGACCAACAACCACAGCGTCTCTATCAGCGGCGGCAATCAGAACACCTCCTATTATGGCAACTTCACCTATCGCAATGCCGAGGGCGTGATGAAGAAGACCGGCAACGAGACCTTCTCGATGAGTTTCGATGTCTCCCACTGGTTTCTCAATGATATAGTGAAGCTCAACCTGAACGTGGTGACCGACTCCTACAAGTATGACATGAACGATGCTCGCACAGTATACCGACAAGCAGTGATCCGCAATCCGACTGCTCCGATCTGGAACGAAGACGGCAGCTATAACGAGGGTATCCTTCTGCAATACTACAACCCCGTGTCGATCCAAAATGAAGATGAAGGTGTAGGGAAGAGCCAGAACCTCCGCATGACTGGTAACGTAACGATCGAGCCAATCAAGGGATGGCAAACCAACGTGATGCTCGCTACCCACCGCAGCAAAGGCACGACGAAGAACTACCAGACTTCCGACCATACCACCACCCAGCTCAACGGCTTTAAAGGCACGGCATCGATAGGGGAATATGGCGATCAGACCAATTATATCGAAGTGACCTCCAAGTATCGTAACACGTTTGCGGGAGTGCATCGTTTCGAAGGTCTCGTGGGCTATAGCTGGTCGCAGAACGTATGGGACAACTCATCAATGTGGAACGCCAACTATCCCAACGACTATTTTCTCTGGAACAGCATCGGCATCGGCAGTTATCTCAAAGATGGCAAGGCTTCTATGAGCAGCGACGCCGGCGAGTCGAAACTTATCGGCTGGTTTGCCCGCGTAAGCTATGGCTACGACAACCGCTACAACATCCTGGCCTCTATCCGCTACGAGGGAAGCTCGAAATTCGGCGACAACCACAAGTGGGGCGCCTTCCCCTCCGTTTCGGCCGGCTGGAACATCATGAACGAGAATTTCATGGAGGAGAGCCGCAACTGGATGAATAATCTGAAGCTCCGTCTGGGCTATGGCGTGACGGGTGTGATTCCTTACGATTCCTATCGTTCGGTGTTGCGTTATGAATACAACGGCGGCTATTATTATCGCGATGGCGAATGGCGCAAGGGCTTAAAGGCTGTTTCGAACCCAAACCCCGATTTGAAATGGGAGAAGGCTTCGGAATTTAACGTTGGTCTCGACTTCGGCTTCCTCAACGACCGCATCGGCGGCAGCGTCGACTGGTATTACAAGAAGACGAGCGACATGCTCTACGATTACGCAGTGCCCTCACCGCCAAACCTCTATCCAGAGACGTATGCCAACGTGGGCAAGATGCGCAATACGGGTATCGAGGTTATGCTCCGCGCAATACCTGTGACCACGAAAGATTTTGAATGGAACACGGTGCTCACGATGCAGCACAACTCCAATAAGCTCGTGAGCCTCTCGAACGATCTCTACCAGACGGAAAACGTTATGTGGCTCGTAGGTATCGGTGATCCTATCTCACAGTATACCCACAAGGTTGAGGTAGGGCAGGAATTCGGCCAGATTTGGGGCCTCAAGGCTGTAGGCGTGTCGGAAAACGGCGTCTTCCTGATCGAGAATCCTCAAAACGGCATGTGTGCCGAATTCTATCAGGAGATGCGCAACGACGTTGACGAATGGTATCAGTATCTTGGCAACGGTCTGCCCAAGGTAAACCTCGGCTGGAGCAACCAGCTGCGTTATCGTGATTTCGATCTCTCTATGCAGTTTACGGGAGCATTCGGTTTCAAGATTGTCAACAACCAGCGCGTGTTCTATGAGAACAACGCCCATGCCTACAACAAGCTTCGCGCAGCCGCCGAGCCAGTGATGGGCGACCGCAAGCTCTCGGCGCTCCAGGGACAGGCCGTGACGAGCTACTACGTAGAGAACGGCGACTACTTCAAGCTCACGAATCTCCAGATAGGCTACACCATTCCTTTCAAGAGCGACAAATGGATCAAGAATCTGCGCATCTATGCAGCCGTCGACAATCTCTTCACTATCACGAAGTATAAGGGAATTGATCCTGAGCTGAATGTGGAGAATTTCTGGACGGCCGGTGTCGACGACCGCGACAAGTATCCCACTACGCGCTCTTTCTCGATTGGTCTTAACGCAACCTTCTAAACCCAGAAAGAAACATGAAACTCGATATTATCAAAAAAGGAATGATGGCGGGCGCTATGGCCGCCACGATGCTGCTGAGCGGGTGTACCAATCTTGACGAGACTGTCTACAGCCAGTTGCCCGGCGACGGCAGCTACGTATTCAGCCAGGAGGATATCCAGGCGCAGTATGGCACGATCTACGACCGCCTCCGCGACGTTTATGACGGCTGGGAGGGTTATCAGGATATCAGCCAGGAGTGTGCCGACCTGCTGATGACACCTTTCCGCTACGAGACCTCCGGCTGGGGCGCCCAGTATGTGTCGCTTCACAAGCATGAGTTCCACCCTACGGTGAATCACCTCTACCGTCCGTGGTATTCGAGCTATCAGGGCATCAATGCCTGCAACACGCTGCTTGACGACGAGACTGTCAACGCCAACGAGGCAGCCGTGGCAGAGCTTCGCACTTTCCGCGCCCTCTTCTATTATATCCTCTTCGATCTGTGGAGAAACATACCGGTCACTACCACCAACAATGTTGAGGCTGGCTATATGCCCACACAGCTTCCGGCACAGGAGACCTACGATTTCATCGTCAAGGAGCTCACAGAGAGCAAGCCCCTTCTCTCGAAGACGAAAGAGTTGGGACAGATCAACTACTACGTGGCCTGCATGATCCTGGCCAAGATGTATCTAAACCACGATGCATGGTTCCCCACGGCTACCGACAGCTCCTTCTATGGCAAGGCCATCGAGGAGGTGAACGAGGTGATCAATTCAGGTCTTTACTCTTTGGCTTCTACCTACCGTGAGCCCTTCTCGGCCAGCAATTCGACTTGCAACGAGATTATCCTGGGCCTGATGTACGACAACAAGTATGCCGGCCACGGCACCAACCATTTCTGCAAATGGTTTATCGCCGGCTCGCAAGGTATTTTCGGCGTCACCTTCGACCCCTGGAATGGCAGCGCGTGCGTGCCTCAGTTCCTTGAAACGTATGATCCCGACGACACCCGCAAGAAGGATACCTGGAA
>CAZGJH010000018.1:0-9051 GCA_964525735.1 uncultured Sangeribacter sp. | reverse complement strand
CTTCTCGACGACCTCGCATGGGAATTTGTATACGAGCATCATCGCCGCCAGGATCTTATCCGCTTCAAGATGACCAACGGCTGCAACGTCTTCAACGGTAAGTCGTGGTTTGGCAAGTCGGCGTTGACGAATCCCAACGACCATCATCTCGACATCTTCCCAATTCTGAGAGACAATCTTCAGGCTAACCCCAAACTGGTGCAGAACCCCGGTTACTAAATAGAAACAATACGATGAAAAAGATATATTTATATGCCTTGATAGCGTGCTGCTCCGCAACGATGCTGACGGCATGCCACGAAGACTATGAGGATGCCACCTCCATCCACGTCTACGGCCCCGACGAGAATCCGCCTCTCAAGGCCAATCCGGCCGTGACGGCGAACGGCGTCTTCGAGATGACCGGCGGACAGACCGACCCTGTGGTGATGGATATCTACGACTACGACGCCATGATTCAGAGCGCCTTCGGCATTTCCGCACAGGAACTTGCCGGAAAGATAGGCACGGAATACGTGGTGGCCCCGATCAACCCCAACCGTATGGTGTGGCTCAAAAACGCCCCCAACACGGGCGACAAGTATGGCTGGTATGTCAGCAAGACGGGCAACGTCTGCGCAGCCGACGATGCCAACGTCTACGGCAAGGTGGTCTACAACGAGGGCGCTCATGCGCTTGAATTCTACATCGACCCCAACGGCGGCGGCAGCGTGCCCGTGCAGATCGGCTTCGCCAAGATGGGCCCCAACTACAACGAGCATGTGCGCTTCGTATTCAACGTGACGGCCTACGACAAGAGCTACTTCTTTATCGACTTCACCATCCCCGCTGGCGACTACAACGCTTATCAGCTCGAGATTCCGGAGTTGGCCGATAATATCAGCTACGTGTTCGGGCTCACCCCGGCGGAGTTCACCGCGGCCATGATGGACGATCAGATCGGTATCTTCATGATCGACCACTCTACCAACTCTTTCGTTTGGGACGGACAGTCTACGGCCAACGGTGGCGGCTACTGGTGTAACGCCGAGGGCCAGATCCAGGGCTGGGGCGAAGGCTGCGCCTACTATATCGAGCCGTGGCTTGCCGATGGCGACAACTGCTTCGCCATAGGACGCTATCCCGGTATCGACCCCGGCACTGTGCATCAGATCAAATTCGGAGTGGCCGACAACAGCGACCATGCCAAGGCCCTCTCGATCTTCTGTAACGCGACATATGAGTAATTCTAAACCGTGAATAATTCAATACCGAAACTGACATGAAACTCTATAAGTATATAAGCGTGACGGCCGTGGCCCTGGCCGGTGTCCTGACGGGGTGCGACGACTTCGATTTGACCAAGACGGAGGCAGACTATAATCCGCGCTACAAGGGACAGATCGACTCGGAGGCTGATTTCTTTGTTGATGCCGCCGGTCAGCAGATCAAGGTGCCGTTCAAGAGCGATATGGCCTGGACAGCCCAGATACTCGATGCGGAGGGGGAGGCCTGCACATTCGCCTCTGTCTCCCCTATGAGCGGCGAAGCCGGTGAGAATGAGGTCACCGTCACGATAGAGCCCAACGATGATATCAACGAGAGCCGCACAGTGCAGCTCCAGATCATCACCGAGAAGGGTGAGACGCAGACCATCTCCATCCGCCAGGAGTATAAGGTGCTTCTCCTTGATCCGGCAGAGATTCCGGATTATGAGAAGTATACTGTTCCGGCCGAATGGAATCCTCATTTCGAGAATGGCTTGGAGTATATGCTTCGCCACGACTCCTACTATTCATGGCATCGCAGCCGCCAGAGCGAGCACTTCTTCGTGTTCTGGTCGCCCGAATTCGGAGCTGATCCGAACGATGAATCGGTTGCGCCTGCGATGCGCGTGGATATCGACGACCTTCTGGAGAAGGCTGAGAAATTCTTCGATACCAACGTCAACAAGCTCGGCATGGCCACGCTCGGCGAGGGAAAGTCGATGCTCGACAACTACAAGATGCAGATCTATCTCATCTATCAGGATGAATGGCTGGCTACGGGTTCGGGCTACGACGACAAGATCGGTGCCCTCTGGGTGAACCCCTCTACTTGTCAGCCTGTAGGCTCCACGATAGCTCACGAGATCGGCCACTCCTTCCAGTATCAGACGTATGCCGACAGGGTTCAGACGCAGGGCGTTCCGGCCGACGGACGTAGCGGTTTCCGCTATGGCTTCATCGGGCCCGACGGCTCGGGCAACGGCGGATGTGCCTATTGGGAGCAATGCGCTCAGTGGCAGGCCCAGCAGGATTATCCCAACGAGCAGTTTGACAGCTACCACTTCACGGTGTGGCTCGGCAACTGCCACCGCCACTTCCACCATGAGTTTATGCGCTACGCTTCCTATTGGCTTCAGAGCTATTGGGTAGAGAAGCGCGGAGTGGAGGCTTACGGCCGTATCTGGAAAGAGTCGGTGGCTCCTGAGGATGCAATCATGGCCTATACGCGCCTCTTCAACAATGGCGATTATGCGGCCACACGCGCCGAGCTCTTCGACTATGCCGTGAGAATGGCCACATTCGATATCGCCGGGATGCGGGAATATGCTGCCCCCTGGTATCAGAACCAATATGATCCGAAGTTCGTGCGCAATGCTGCCGGTGAGTATCAGATCACTTATGGCAACTGTCCCGGGGCCACAGGTTTCAATGTGATTCCGTTGGTAGTGCCTCAGGGAGGCGGTGTGGTCACCGTCAACTTCCGTGGCTTGGAATATGGCGCGCCCTTGGCGAGCGCCGACCGCACTCAGATGGTAGATGGCGACGGAGCGAATCAGGGTCGTCCCGAGAGCTACAATGCAGTAGGCGGGGCCGAGAATATGGGTTGGCGCTACGGTTTCGTGGCGATGGCCGGCACTCAGCGCACGTATGGCGAAGTTGGTTCGGCGAAGCAGGGCTCTATCAGTTTCAACGTGCCGGCCGGCACGGAGCAGCTCTATTTCGTGGTGCAGGGTTCGCCCGAGGAGTATATGAGTCATGGCTGGGATGAACAGGAGGCCAACGACCCGCAGTTCCCGTATGCCATTACGGTGACAGGTTCAGATCTTCTGAAGTTTGAGGAGCCGGCCGAGGCAAGCTGGAGCATCGTCAATGGCGAGCTTCACGGCGACTTGACAGTGTCGGTGGCAGCCTCCAACGGCGACTGGGTATTCTCGCAGTATGATCTGTGTGAGGCAGCCGTGCTCGACTTCTTCGGTCTGACGGCAGAGGAGTTTACGGCCTCCTTCGAGGTTCCTGAGGTAGGCACACCTGTAGTGGCCGAGGAGGGTCGCATAGTGGTGTTCAACGAGAACGCCGACGGCAGCCTGGCTTCAGACCCGACAGCCAACGTGGGTTACTGGTGTGATGCCGATGGAAACGCCGTCAACTGGGGCAACGGTCAGCTCGTATATTATGAGTTCGATGGCCCGATGATGATGCTCGGCAAGCTTGGTTCTGACGCCGGCCAGCCCGGTGATGAGATCACGATACGCCCTGTGTTCGTCTACACTCAGAATGGCGTGGCAAAGACAATGAAGATGAACGTCACCTACAGGTTCAAATGATAGTTAAGGTGAAAAAGTTTGTTTCAGGGCTCCTTCTCCTTGCCGGTGTAATGCCGGCAATGGGGTCGGAGTCCATTGTCACCCACGTGGCAAAGGAAGTGTATATCCCGAAAGACCTTCGGGAGATGGATCTCGACGATACAGCCGCGCAGTGGAGCTGGAGCCGATCGGTAGAGACGCCCGATATCGTGCTTTTCTGGGCCCCGGGGTTTGGCGACAACATCGCGGAGGCACCGGATACGATAGAAGATGGCAAGCGGCATGTAATGAAAGTGGATCTTGCCAACCTTTTGGCGCGTCTTCAGAGGTTTTACAATTATTTTTATAAAGATTTGGCATTTGTAAAACCCGGCACGAAAGCCGACAAATATAAGATGATGGTGATGCTCGACTACTCCTTGGAGGGCACGGCCTACGGCGGCGACTACGACGGGGAGATCGGTGCCCTCTGGATAGCTCCCAACCGGGTGCAGGATGAGAAACTCAACTGCATAGCCCATGAGTTGGGGCATAGTTTTCAGCTTCAGATCTCTTGCGATGGCGAGGGTGAGGCGTGGGGCGGTGCCGGCATTTTCGAGATGGCCTCGCAGTGGATGCTTTGGCAGGTGAATCCCGATTGGCAGACTGATGAGAACTATCATCTTGAGGCCTTCCGCAATCAGACCCACAAGGCATTTCTGCACATTGATAATATCTATCGTTCCCCTTACGTTTTGGAGTTGTGGGGAGAGCGTCACGGGCGGCCGTTCATAGCCGAGCTTTTCCGTCAGGGAAAGGTAGGCGAGGATCCGGTAATGACCTACAAGCGGCTCACGGGGATGACGCAGCGGGAGTTTAACGACGAGATGTGGCACAACTATGCGCGGCTCATCAACTGGGACATCGACCGGGTGCGTGAGAATGCACGCCCTTACCGGAATCTGTGGCACACCCGTCTCGTTGATGCCGGCGGGGGCTGGAAACGTGTGGCCCCGGAAAATGCACCGGAAAACTATGGCTTCAACGCTGTGGGGTTGCCTGTGCCGGAGCCGGGAGAGACTCTCACGATAGATTTCCGGGGGGAGGCCGGGCGCAAAGGCTATTACACCTTGCATCGCGATAAGGCCGGATGGCGCTACGGCACGGTGGCGGTAGACAGCGAGGGGGTTGCCCACTACGGAGAGATGCATTCCGATCCCAAAGGAAGGGTGAGCTACACTGCTCCAAAGGATGCGCTGATAGAGCATCTTTGGCTGGTGGTGATGGGAGCGCCCGAGGAGCACTGGATGAACGTAGACGGGCCGGAGAATCCGGGTGATGCCCAATGGCCGTATTCGATAAGATACTAACATCTAAATGTATTGAAGTGAGAAGATTTGCGATACTTATTATATTGGCGATTACCATAGCGGGGGCTTTCGGCGCGAAGGCCCCCGAGCTAAAATTTACACATTACACGACAGCTGACGGGTTGCCGACAAACTGTGTGCGAGCGATAGTGCAGGATGAAGACGGTTTCATATGGTTTGGAGCCGACGGAGGACTTGTGCGGTTTGACGGCACGGCCACGAAGGTGTTTCGTCCGCAGGGAGAGGAGGATGAGGAGGTATTCGTGCTGTCGCTTGCGCGGCAAGGGCGATCGCTGTTGATAGGGACCGAGCGAGGTCTTTATCGCTATGATCCGGTGTCGGAAACACTCACTGCTGTAGAGCTTGAGTATCCATCTGATGTAAAGGCACGAGCCACAGGAAATATTCACGCCATCGCCCTTGATAGGAAAGGAAGCGTATGGGTGTCGTCGGAAGGGTCGGGAGTTTTCCGCATAGAAATGACTGAGGGTGCCTCTGGTAGAGGAGAAGTGAAGGGGGAGTATCCGTTTGCAGATTGTCATGGTTTTGTGGGGAGTTTGTATATAGATAAGGAGAATCGTCTTTGGGCGTTGTCGAATCCAGTGGGTGGAGGTCTTTATCGCTACGACGAGTCGAAAGACGCATTTCGGGAGTTTGTGATCAGCGATAAAGAGCACCTTCTAAAGGGAGGTGTATTGGCGATGGAGAGCGATTCATTTGGGAATTATTGGCTTGGGACATGGGAGAACGGGATAGTTGGATTCGACCCACACAGTGGGGAGGCTAAGCAGCTGACGGCGTCAGGGGACAAGGGGTCGCTATGGCATATACATTCGCTTATGGAATATGCACCGGGGCAGCTGTTGGCGGGTTCAGACGGAGGCTTGACGCTTGTGGATACGTCGACGGGGGTTAGTAGGGTGTATCAGAGCGAGGAGATAGATCCTCATAGCATCAGCGACCGATTTGTGTATCCGATAGTGCGCGATTCAGATGGAGGGCTATGGATAGGGACGTATTATCGGGGTGTGAACTATGTAGCCTCAGGTAGTCAGCGATTTCGCAATTGGAGTTATTCGAAGTTTGCCAATTCAGTGAGTGGAAATGTAGTCAGCAGGCTATGTGAGGATGAAAGAGGCAATCTATGGCTTGGCACGGCCGATGGAGGACTCAGTGTTTATGATCCTGAGCGGAACATCTTTAGGCTGGTAAGGCTTACAGGGTCGGGCCAGCCGGAGAATATCACAGCGTTATGTGCAGATGGAGGGGTGTTGTGGATAGGGACTTACAGCGGCGGGGCTGGAATGCTTGACATCTCCAGTGGGGTATGGCGTATGATACCGTTTGAAACGCCGGGACCCTATAGTTGCTATGCGATATTGAAAGACAGCAAGGGGAGCGTTTGGATAGGTGCGACGGAGACTTTGGGACGTTATAACGCAGAGCGTGGCCTGTTTGAGAAGGTGAGCACATTGGGAGCTTGGATTACCGACATAGATGAAGACCGCGCTGGAGAGATATGGATTTCGACCCAGGGAGCGGGGCTTTATCGCTATAATTCCGCTACGGGGAAGAGGGTGAACTACCGAGGCGGCACGTCGGGGCTTCCGAATGATCACATCAACAGCGTGAAGATCGACAATGGCGGGGAGGTGTATGTGGCGACTTCCAGGGGTGTGTATGCCTACGACAGGGGAGCAGACCGGTTTGAGGCATTAGGAGGAGATGCGGGGAGAGTGTCGGCACAGGCGGTTGAGAAGGTAGGCGACGACCTTTGGATATCGACGGGGAGCGGGATATTGAATGTGAAGGGAGATGGTAAACATAGGTATTATGGTATAGGAGATGGACTGAGTGACTTGCAGTTTTTGCCAGGCGCTTCGGCACATACGGCCGACGGGAAGCTTTATTACGGGACTGTGCATGGGTTTACAAGGGTAGATCCTGTGGAGTTACGGGCTACGTCGGGGGTGCCGAGGGTGGTGTTTACGGGGCTTGACATCGTGAATGAGCGCGTAGGGGTAGGTGATGAGCGTCTGCCGAAATCGCTCAACGATATAGAGCGACTTGTGTTGACCCATGCCGACCACACGTTCAGCGTATACTTCTCAGCGTTGAGTTATGCGAATCCCGGAGGTAACAGTTATGTTTATAAACTTGAGGGCTTTGATAAAGACTGGCTTGAGGCGGGCAAAGATAATAGGGCGACGTATTCGAATCTACCACCAGGTAGCTACACGCTTCGCGTGAAAGGAGGCAACAGCGACGGGGTATGGAACGAAGAAGGGATCTCGCTTCGGATAGAGGTGAAGCCGGCGTGGTATGCGTCGGCATTGATGAAGGGAGTGTATGTGATTCTTGGCTTGGCCTTGTTGTTGGTGATAGTGAGGTTTATAGTGAAGCGGATGGAGCGAGCGCATATCGAGGAGCTCGACCGTATTTCGAGCAACAAGGAGAAAGAGATGTTCCGCTCGAAGCTCAACTTCTTCACGATCGTGGCCCATGAAATACGCACGCCCGTATCGCTCATCATCGGGCCCTTGGAGAAGATTTTGGGTGCCGCAGGCAACTTGCCAGCCGGAGTGAGAGAAGATTTGGAGATATTGGATCGCAACTCGAGGCGGCTGTTGTCGCTTGTGAACCAATTGCTCGATTTCAAGAAAGTAGACGATAATCCGTTGCCGATGGGGTTCAGGCGGGAGCGGATAGTGCCGTTGGTTCGAGGCGTGGCCGACAGGTTCAGGCCGTCGTTAGAACACAAAGGGATACGCCTTGTTGAGGTTTATCCCGACGAGGAGCTTGAAGCGGATGTAGACCCGGAGGCTTTGACGAAGCTTGTGAGCAACTTGCTGAACAATGCTCGAAAATTCACTAAGAGCGAGATACGTATAGAGTGTCGCGCCCAGGGATCGCAGCTGATGATCAGCGTGAGCGACGACGGGATCGGGATCAGTAAAGAGCATCGCGACAAGATTTTCAAACCGTTCTTCCAGGTGTTAGACAATATCAACGAGTCGAAAGGAGGCACGGGGCTTGGACTATCGATCGTGAAGAGTGTGGCCGAGGCGCATGGAGGCACTATCGAGCTTGAGAGCACGCCCGGAAGAGGGTCGCGCTTTGAGGCCGTATGGCCGTTGAGTCAGGCCAAGGTGCTGCCGGCCGAAGAGCGAGCTCCCGCTGAGGAGGACGGTATGGAAATAGAAAAGAGCGCGGAGGGAGAGGATAAGAAGCCGGTGTTGTTGGTGGTAGACGACAACGAGGAGATGCTGCGCTTTATCAGCAGCCATTTCGAGAAGCGCTACCGCGTAGTGACTGCACAGAATGGGCGCGAGGGCTTGGAAGTGCTTCAAGATTATCCGGTGAGCATGATAGTATGCGACTGGATGATGCCCGTGATGGATGGGGAGGAGATGCTAAGGGCAGTGAGGGGTAACGGTAACACGAGTCACATACCGTTTGTGATGCTTACGGCCAAGACCGACAACACATCGAAGATCACGAGCATGCGGAGCGGAGCAGATGCGTATGTAGAGAAACCGTTTTCGATAGGGTATTTGGATGCCCGAATGGAGAATTTGCTTCAGATGCGGGCGCGGTTGCGTGAGAAATACGCGAGCGATCCGACGGAGCCGATAGAGACCATGGCACCGACGCAGATAGACAGCGACTTGCTGAGCCGGATGCAGGCGTTGATCGAGGCGGAGATCTCGAATCCGGAGCTGAATGTCGACTGGCTGGCGGAGAAGTTGGGTATTAGCCGGAGCGGATTGTATGCGAAGATCAAGAGTATAGCAGATGTGACGCCCCGGGAGCTGATACAGGTAGCGCGGTTGAAGAAAGGAGCGGAGTATTTGGCTACGGGCAAGTATCAGGTGCAGGAGGTGAGCTACATGGTTGGTTTCAGCAACAGTTCTTACTTTTCGAAGTGCTTTCAGAAGCAGTTTGGGGTAAGACCAGCAGACTATCAAAAAAAGTGAAATATATTCCACTTAGACCATTATATTTCGATATTTAAGATGCCGGATTAGCGGAGGCTGTTGACCCATTGCTGCATTTGGGTGGAGTTGAAGCCGTAGATCACTTTGCCGGGAAGAAATTTGGCTCTGGGGGCACAGGGCTGGAGCTCCCGCTCCGTCTCGCCGTAGCTGCTGC
>CAZGJH010000017.1:1282-33783 GCA_964525735.1 uncultured Sangeribacter sp. | reverse complement strand
TCAGCATCACGTCGGTGTAGCGGAACACGTAGTCGTTCATCGCGAAAGCCTGCCAAGAACCTTCGAAAGTCT
Source organism: uncultured Sangeribacter sp. (assembly GCA_964525735.1). GTDB lineage: Bacteria > Bacteroidota > Bacteroidia > Bacteroidales > Muribaculaceae > Lepagella. The sequence continues at coordinate 33,711 of CAZGJH010000017.1, read as the reverse complement.
CGCCACCGCTGCGCTGCGGCACCTCCTTGAGCGAAGTGTAATAGCCGTAGGTATTGGGTGTACGTGAATTCTCCTTAGTCATCATATACTCATCCTCATACTTGTAAGGGAACGAGGGCATGCCTACGGTGTGGAACAAACGCGGATCCCATTTCTGAGAGGTGACGTTGCCGTTTACGGGATAAGCGTTGGTAGTGTCGTAATTGTCGAACATCGGGAGGCCATCCTGAGTCTTGTAAGCATTCACAAGGTTCTGAGAGGGCTTGTGGAAGTCCCAACCGCACGACCACATCTGCCAGCAGCCGTTGAGCATGATCGACCAGTTGGCGCGGCCGAAGATCGTATTGTCTTCAGTGTACTGAGAAGTCTGCACTGCGAAGATCGACTCCTTGCTGTTTTTGTATTCGGGCAGGAAGATATCGCCGAAATCCTCAAGATAGCCATATTGTGACGACACTACCAAGTCGGTATAGTCTACCACCTTCTGCATATACTCCTTGTTGATGAAGTCGACGCCATCAGTAGCCTCATAGCCGTCGCCCCAGGCGATTGTGAGATAGCACTTTGCCAGATAGGAGGCTGCCGCTATCTTGTTGGCGCGACCGCCGCCGTCGGTCACCTCCTCGGGCAGCCCATCGTAGGCCATCTTGAACTCGTTGATCACCTTATCCCAGAGCTCGGCGTAAGTGAACTGGTTGTTGGGAGTCTGCTCCTGAAGGTTGTTGCGGAATACATTCTCGTCGACCCAAGGAATCTGGCGGAACATCGTGAGCAGCTTGAAATAGCTGTGGCCACGGAGGAAGTGTACTTCGGCAGTGCGCTGAGCTGCCACCTCCTCACCGAGCTTCTCAACGCCGTAATCCTGAAGCGAAACGAGAGCGCGGTTGCAACGAGAGATGTTGCAGTAGAGGCGATACCAGAGCTCGTCGAGCTCACCGGGAGTTGAAGTCAGAGTTGTCCAGATCTCCATGGGGTGATAGCCGGTGTCGGTTGTGCCCGAGCCACCCTTCAGACAGTCGTCTGAACCGAGGTCGCCATAGGGCCAGAGGTGGTCAGCATCGGGATGTCTGATTTGGTGTTCACCACGGGGAGCCAAGCGTCGAGCACACGCACGCCCTTGTTGCTGCCTGCGTCGGTTACGCTCCAGAAGTCGTTCTGGAATTTCTGGTTGTTGTAGACGTCCTGTCCGAGCACACCCTGCCAGAACATTGTCAGGTCGAAATTCTTATAGTTGAATTCGAGGTTGAGACCGAACGAAAGGTCGGGCACCGGATTGAAGATCCAGGTCTGGTCGGCTGAAGTGATTTTGCCGTCGCCGTCGAGGTCGGCATATCTCATACCACCCACACGGGCGTTGTCCTGACCATATTTCAGCACCTCCTCCTCATTCTGGAAGAGACCGTCGAACACGTAGCCTACGATAGAGCCGTAAGGCTGCTTCGACTGCACGAGATTCTCCTTAGTGGTGTGAGCGTAAGAACCGGTGGTAGTGTTGGGCAGATAAGTCACGCGGTTGCGGAAGAAGTCGAGGTTGAGGTTCACCTTGTAGCCGAGGCCGCAGGAGAGCTCGTCGCGCCATCCGAACTGGAACTCCATACCCCAGTTGCGGAGAGAAGGACCGTTGAGCCAGCTGGCACCACCCTCACCCATCGAACCGAGATAAGCCGGTATGATGAGCATATCTTTAACATCTTTGATATAGGCGTCGATGCCGCCGATCAGACGGTTGCGGAAGAGGCCGAAGTCAAGACCGAGGTTATACTGGATAGTCGACTCCCATTTCAGATTCGGGTTGGCCGTCTGGCTTGCATAGTAGCCCGAGGGGAAGATACCGCTCTGCTGGAGCAGAAGGTCGTAGGCAGTAGAGGTGACGCGGTCGTTGCCATAGTCGGCGATGTAGAGGGCGTAGCGGGCTGTGTTGGAGATAGCCTGGTTACCGGTCTTACCCCAAGAGAGGCGGAGCTTCAACTCATCGAGCCAAGTCTTGTTGATATGCTCAGAGATGCGGTAGCCGAGAGTGGCAGCGGGGAATGTACCGTAGCGGTTGTTCTGGCCGAAGCGAGATGAACCGTCGCGACGAATGGTGAACGAAGCGAGAAGAAGGTCTTTCTATAGGCATTGCCGAAGAGGCGCCAAACGTTGAGGGCATTGTCTTTATTGAAAAGCGAGCTCGCGGAGTGGGTTCTGACGGTCGGACATACTGCCCACGGGGCCGGCGTAAGTAGTGCCGTCAACTTCGAATACAGGCACAGCCGAAGGCATCTTGAGGGCGTTCTCCATCGGGAAACAATCCACCTGCTTGGTGTAAGTGAGGGTGAAGTTCTCGCCTACGGTGAGCACACGCGAGATATCGTAAGATGAGTTCATACGAGCGGCAATATTCTCGAAGTTGGTATATTTCAGGATACCCTCATTCTTCTTATAGCCGAGTGAGAAGAAAGCAGTGCCCTTCTCGGAAGAGGTAGAAACAGAAGCGTCGTAGTGCTGCATGAAGCCGGTGCGGGAGATCTCGTCGAGCCAGTCGGTGTTGGAGAGGAGCATCGTCTTCTTTGAGTTGATGAAGCCGTCATACTGGCCATTCACCGTATAGTTCTGATACTGGCCGGTGGCGATATTGTAGACTGAGATCGGATAACCGGCCGCTGCGTTCAGGTTGAGGCCGTAGCTTGAAGCGTAGGCCACGGGGTCGATGCCGTCGTTGAGAGCGGCCTGAGCCATAGCCGTTGCATATTCGGGAGTGTTCATCAGTTTCATCTTCGACTGCGGCGAATAGAACTGAGTGGTGAAGTTGGCGTTGAAAGTAACGTTTACTTTCCCTGCGCTCTTACCCTTCTTGGTGGTGATAATGATCACACCGTTTGCCGCGCGCGAACCATATATAGAGGCCGAAGCTCTGGCATGCGCCTGCTCCTCTCATTCAGGCAAAAATTATCGCATCGGCGTGGCGCAATGCAGCGACGATTATTGGCGCGAGCGCACCAACGACGAGCTCCGCTTCGAGCTGCTCAATCATCCCGACGTGACTCTCGACATACGCTCGGCCGACAACTCCAACCAGAAACAGATAGAGGATATTGAATATTTCATCGACAACGACTATGACTTGATAATCCTCTCCCCCAACGAAAGCCGGCCGGCGGTGGAGGTGGTGAAGAAAGCGATCGACAAAGGGATACCCGTCGTGACTTTAGACCGCCGTCTCGCCAGCGACGATTTCACCCCCCATATGGAGGTAGACAATTACCTGCTCGGCGAGGGTGTGTTTCGCTACGCACGCTCCCTGAGCAAAGGCAACCTCAACGTAATCGAGATCACCGGTCCGCTCACGACCTCGCCGGCCGTGCTCCGCCACAACGGTTTCACCGAAGCTGCCGCCAAAGACCCTACGGTGAAAATCTTAGCGAGCGAAGATGGCAAATGGGACAATGGCCGCACATCGCAGCTCATCGACTCACTCCTTAATATATATCCCGACGTCAACGTGGTGTATGCCCACACCGACCATATGGGCATCGGAGCCTCGCGCGCCCTCAAAGCCCGCGGTCGCGACGATGTGGCCGTGATCGGCATCGACGGTTTCCCCGAAGTGGGCATAAAGGGTATCTCGGAAGGAAACCTCACAGCCTCTTTCCTCTACCCTACCGAGGGTGCACGTCTCCTGAAGATAGCGATCGCCATACTCAACGGGGAGCCCTACGATCGCATCACGAAGGTGGCGCCGCTCTCGGCCGTAGACAGCTCCAACGCCGATATCATGATTGCCCAGGAGAAACACCTCACTCAGGAGACCGACAAAATCAAACTGCTCAACAGCAAGGTGGATGAATATCTCGACCTCTACACCACCCAGAAGATGCTTCTCATCTCGGCCGGCATCATCCTCTTCCTTATGGCCGGCGGTCTTTTCCTTCTCTTCCGTGGCATTCACCTCAACCGCAAGCACCGCGACGAACTTCTTGCGAAGAATTCGCAGCTTGAGGAGGAGAAGGAGAAGCAACGCTCCCTCTACGAACAGCTCAGCGAAGCCACTAAGTCGAAGCTCATCTTCTTCACAAACGTCTCGCACGACCTCCGCACGCCACTCACACTCATATCGGGCCCGGTTGACAAAGTGGCACAAGATCCTTCGCTCTCGGAAGAGAACCGCCGCCTCATGACGCTCACCCGCAAAAACGTCAATATCCTGCGCCGATTGATCGACCAGATTCTCGACTTCCGCAAATTTGAGAGCGGAAAGGTGGGGCTCCATTTGGCTGAGGCCAACTTTCCGCACTTGCTCCGCGAATGGAGCTAGGCATTCACGGATGCTGCTCGCCGCAGAGATATCCGCCTTACGCTCGACATCCCGACCGATGGGGACGACCTCATTGCTATCGACCCCGAAAAGATGGAGCGCGTATTCTTCAACCTGATGAGCAATGCCTTGAAGCACACACCAGACAACGGACGCATCACTGTGACCTATTCCCGCGAAGGGGACATGGTGGCCTATTCCGTAGCCGACACGGGTTGTGGCATATCAAAAGAGGAGATTGACCGTGTCTTCGAGCAGTTCTATCAAGCTGAAAACGCCAATCCTAAGGGATCTGGCATAGGGTTGGCACTTACGAAAGCTTTCGTGGAGCTTCACGGAGGGAAAATCGAAGTGAATAGTGAATTGGGCAAAGGAAGCGTCTTCAAGGTGATTCTTCCCGTAAGGCATTGCGACAACAAACTTTCGGACGCGACACCACGCATATCGAAGGAGGCGATTGATACCGAATTAGCTGTCGTAAACCCAGTGAATGAGGAAAATGTCGGCGAGAAGCCTACACTCCTCGTGATCGATGACAACCATGACATACAATCACTTATCGAAGCGGAATTAGGAGGCATTTATAATGTGCTTCTCGCTTCCGACGGTCTTCAGGGCTTGAAGATGGCATCTAAATATGTGCCCGACCTCGTAATTTGCGATGTGATGATGCCGGTGATGGACGGTATGGAGACCGTGAAACGCCTGAAGGAGGAGATTAGCACCTCGCATATTCCAGTCTTGATGCTGACAGCCTGCGCTATGGATTCGCAGCGCGTGGAGGGCTACGACAGCGGAGCCGACGCTTATCTGTCGAAGCCGTTCAACCTCGATGTGCTCGCTGCCCGCTGCCGCAACTTGCTCGCCAGCCGCAAGCGTATCCAGGAGTTGTATAGCTCGCCTAATAATTCGGCTTCGCTCCCAAATAAAACTTCGCAGACTGGATCGGCCACTACAAAAGCATCGGCCGCACCGAAGGCTTCGATGCGGCCGAATGATGTGGAGAGCGATTTCTATTCGCGATTCGTTGAGCTTGTCAATGAGAAAATGGGTAATCCGGATCTGAAGATCGACGAACTTGCAGCCGACATGGGCCTTGGCCAGTCGCAATTCACACGCAAGATCAAGGCGCTCACTAATTATACGCCGGTAGAGCTGATACGCTCGCTGCGCTTGCGCCGTGCCCGCACATTGCTTATGAGTACAGAGAAAACTGTCAGTGAGATTGCCTTCGAAGTTGGTTTCACCTCCCTCACCTATTTCTCCCGCTGCTACAGAGAAGCCTTCGGTTCCACTCCCACCGATACCCGTGAAAAAGAAATCAAGCCAAAAACGAGGTGATATCACAATATTTTTTATACTGAATAGTAATTTTGTTGCGCATTATAAATCTATATCTCTAATTATCAAAGACTTAAAATTTTACATATATTTTTGTGATTACCCACCAGTTTCATTATCAAAAAATCCTCAATAATTTTTACTAAGTCGGAATCTTTAAAAATTTTATACCCGAAGCAACAAGTATTATAGACAGAACGTGGAATCGAGTGCTAACTTTGCGGCAGAAAAATTTCTAACTTATCAACATCTTATGAAAAATTCATTTCTAATCGCCATCCTGATGTTCCTGTCGGCAATAGCTGCCCAGGCTCAGAACATCACAGTACATGGAACTGTGATATCGGCCACAGACAACGATCCTCTTATAGGAGCTACTGTGGTATGTGGTATTGAAGGTCCCAATGGAGTCGCTACAGACTTCGACGGCAACTTCACAATCACGGTGCCCGAGGGTGCACAACTCATCATTTCTTATATAGGTTTTAAGACCAAGACAGTCTTGGCAGAACCTGAAATGACGATCTCTCTTGAAGAAGACACCGCTCTTCTTGATGAATTGGTAGTAGTAGGTTACGGCACGCAAAGAAAAGTGGATGTGACAGGCGCCATTACATCTGTCGATGTAAAGGAGATCTCAAAACAAAATGAGAACAACCCGATCAAAGCTCTCCAAGGTCGTGTGCCAGGCATGAATATCTCGGCCGATGGTGGCCCGAGCGGTTCCGCCACAGTGAGAATCCGTGGTGTCGGCACTCTCAACAATAACGACCCTCTCTATATTATAGATGGTGTCCCTACAAAAGGTGGTATGCACGAGCTCAACCCCAACGACATCGAATCTATCCAGATTCTTAAAGACGCCGCCTCTGCTTCAATCTATGGTTCACGTGCTGCCAATGGTGTGATCATAATCACTACAAAAAAGGGAAATGACCTAAAAATCACTCTCGATGCTTCTGTAGCTGCCCAGTTCTACTCTCACACTATGAAAGTGCTGAATACTGAAGGATTCGGACGCGCAATGTGGCAGGCATTCGTAAACGGTGGTGAAGACCCCAATACCAATGGTCTTGGCTACAAGTACAAATGGGGATATGACACTAACGGTTATCCCGTGCTCCATTCAATCTCTATGGACAAGTATCTGGATGCCGCCGGCACCACGCCCGCAGCTGACACAGACTGGTTTGATGAGACCACTCGTACAGGTATCGTACAGAACTACAACATGACCGTAAGCGGCAGCACAGATAAACTGAGCGCATTCTTCTCCCTCGGATATTATAAAAATATTGGTATCATCAAATATACCGACTTCGAAAGAATCTCCGCACGAGCAAACACAGAATTCAAGCCTTTCAACAACATCCTTACAATCGGTGAGCACTTCACACTCAACAGAACAAATGAGGTGCAATCTCCCGGTGGGTTCCTCCAGAATGTGCTTCAAGCAAATCCTTCGCTTCCTGTCTATACAACTGAAGGGGAATACGCAGGTCCAGTAGGTGGCTATCCCGACCGTGAAAATCCTCTTGCGCGTCTTGAACGCAATAAAGACAACCGCTACATCTATTGGCGTCTGTTTGGAGATGCTTATCTCAATATCAATCCGTTCAAAGGCTTCAATATCCGCACTACATTCGGCCTCGACTACTCTCAGAAGCAACAGCGTTTCTTCACCTATCCCATCACGGAAGGCAACGTTGCAAACGCTACCAATGCTGTGGAGGCGAAGCAGGAACACTGGACACGATGGATGTGGAATGCCGTGGCAAACTACAACATAGACTTCGGCAAAAACCATCTTGACGCTCTCGTGGGTGTAGAGCTAATCCGCGAGACAGCCAACTGGTTCTCAGGATATAAAATGGACTTCTCAGTCCTTGACACGAATTACATGTGGCCCGACGCTGGTGTAGGTCAGGCTCAGGCTTATGGTTCAGGCGATGGTTTCTCACTTGTATCCTTCTTCGGTAAAGCCAACTATTCTTTCGATGATCGCTATCTGCTCGGTGTGACACTTCGCTATGACGGTTCATCACGTTTCGGAGCAAACAACCGCTACGCTACCTTCCCCTCCGTATCGCTCGGATGGCGTATGAATAATGAATCATTCCTGAGAGATGTCACATGGCTCAACGACTTGAAACTTCGCTTATCGTGGGGACAGACAGGCAACCAGGAAATCAGTAATCTCGCCCGTTACTACGTATACGTTCCTAATTATGGCGTAAGTGAGTCAGGCGGACAAAGCTACGGCACATCATACGATATCGCCGGCACCAACGGTGGGTCAATCCTTCAGTCTGGATTCAAGCGTAATCAGATAGGCAATCCGGATATCAAATGGGAGACAACAACCCAATACAATCTCGGCCTTGATTGGTCGCTGTTCAGCTCACGTTTCTACGGTTCGCTCGACCTCTATTATAAGAAAACCACTGATATTCTTGTAGAAATGGTTGGCATCGCAGCCATGGGTGAAGGTTCTTCACAATGGGTTAATGCCGGTGAGATGAGCAACAAGGGTATCGAACTCAACTTAGGATATAGAAACGACACCTCTTATGGCCTCCATTATGAAGTAACAGGTAATATCTCTGCCTACCGAAACAAAATCACCAAGATACCTGCCACTCTGGCAGCTAACGGAACATTCGGCGGCAATGGCGTATACAGCGTAATCGGCCATACTTACGGCGCACAAGCTGGTTATGTTGCCGACGGCATCTTCCGCAACCAAGAAGAAGTTGACAATCATGCTATTCAAGAGGGGGCTGCACCCGGACGTATCAGATGGAGAGATCTTGACAACAATGGTGTAATCAACGAAAAAGACCAGCAATGGATTTTTAATCCCACACCTGATTTCACTTATGGCCTCAACGTGTATCTGCAATACAAGGATTTCGACTTCTCGATGTTCTGGCAAGGTGCTCAAGGTCAAGACGTGATTTCAGACCTGAAGAAAGAGACCGACCTCTGGAGCGGCTTGAATATCGGCTTCCTCAACAAAGGCGCCCGCCTTCTCGACGCTTGGACCCCACAAAATCCCGATTCCTCTATTCCGGCTCTCAGTCGCGCAGATACCAACAATGAGAAACGCGTATCTACCTTCTACGTTGAAAACGGTTCATACTTGAAGCTCAGAAATATCCAGATTGGATACGTTTTCCCCTCCAAACTGTCGGAGAAGCTGAAAATGCAGAAACTTCGCTTCTATGTAAGCGCTCAGAATCTTCTGACAATCAAGAGCAAATCATTTACTGGCGTAGATCCTGAAAATCCCAATTACGGCTACCCCATCCCAACCAACGTGACATTCGGTTTTAATGTTACATTCTAATCAAAAACACCCGACACTTCAATGAAAAAACTAATATATACGGCAGCAGCGGTCATCGCTCTCGGTTTCACCAGCTGCAATGACTTCCTCGATGAGCAGAAGCCCCAGAGCACGCTCAACGACACACAGGTGCTCAATCCGAAATATGTCGACAATCTTGTAATCTCGGCTTATGCAGGCTGGATTTCAATCGAAGACATCAACTCCTCTTTCTCAATGTGGAACTATGATGTCCGGTCAGACGATGCCTACAAAGGAGGCAACGGCACGGAGGATGGCGACGTATTCCATGCCCTCGAGATCTCACAGGGTATCATGACTACCAACTGGAACATCTCCGATATGTGGGATCGCCTCTACAAAGTGCTCTCACGCGCCAACACTGCTCTCGCGGTGCTTGAGGATATGAATTCCGACACATATCCTCTGCGTGATCAACGTATGGCAGAGATGAGATTCCTTCGTGCTCACGGACATTTTCTCTTGAAGCGTCTTTACAAGCACATTCCTTTTGCTATGGATGCCAAAATGTCGCCTGAGGAGTATAACAATCTCGAAAACACCCGTTACACCAACGATGAAGGATGGCAACTTATCATCGACGACTTCAAGTATGCCTTTGACAATCTTCCCCCCATTCAGGACGAAGTGGGTCGCCCCAATAAAGCCGCAGCAGCCGCCTACCTTGCAAAGACCTACATGTACAAGGCTTACCGTCAGGACGATCCTAAATCAAATCAAGTGACGAGCATCGACAAAGAGGATCTTCTCAACGTAGTAAAATACACCGAACCGACACTCATGGAAGCTTCCGGATGTGCTCTTGAGCCTGATTTCCACAATAACTTCCGTCCTGAGCCAATCTTCGAGAATGGTACTGAGTCAATTTGGGCCATGCAGTATTCTTTCAACGATGGTACAAATCATGGCAACTGCAACTGGTCATACGGCCTTATCGTGCCTAACATCCCAGGCGTCACCGACGGCGGATGCGATTTTTACAAGCCTTCTCAGAATCTTGTAAACGCTTTCAAGACCGATGAAAACGGCCATCCCTATTTCGACACCTTCAACCAGAAGGACTATGATCTGAAATCAGACTACGCTGATCCTCGACTTTTCTTGACAGTGGGTATGCCTGGCACTCCCTATATGTTCAACAAAGATTTCATCATGGATAAGTCGGCCACATGGAGCAGAAGCAACGGCCTCTATGGCTACTACGTGACAATCAAACAGAATGTCGATCCCGGAAGTGAATTCCTCGTAAAAGGCGGCTGGTGGGGCTCTCCTATGAATCGCATCGTGCTTCGATATGCCGACATTCTTCTTCTCAGAGCAGAAGCGCTTGTGCAGCTCAATCAAAAAGTGTCTGAGGCTATTGATATAGTGAATACACTTCGTGCAAGAGCACGCCAGAGCATGGGCATGATATCCGACTACGAGCAATTATACGGAGCAAGGATTAATATCCGTCCCTATTCAGGAAGCTACGGACAGGATGAAGCGCTCAAAATCGTGAAATTCGAACGTCGTCTGGAGATGGCGATGGAATGTGAGAGATTCTTCGATCTTGTGCGTTGGGGCGAGGCTGATCAGGTGATCAACAAATACTACGCTGATGAAGCCGACAACTGCGCCATCTACGCCACAGCCAACTTTACTCCCAATAAAAACGAGTATCTGCCCATCCCCTTCTCACAGTTGAGCGCGTCAAATGGTCACTACAAACAGAATATTGGTAATTGGTAAAAACTATTAACAAAATGAAAACAATTTTCAATACATTACTTGTCATAATGGTGGCAACTGTCTTGGTTGCTTTCCAGTCTTGCGGTAATGACAATACAAGTAATCTTTCCCTTAACGGCGAAACCCGCATAGAATCGATCAAGATCAATGGCTATTCAGGAGTTATTGATCAAAAAGCAAAAGTTGTGAGTGTGAATGTATCTACCGATACGGATCTCTCAGAACTTCGTATCGAAGAAATCACTCTCAGTGCAGGTGCCACGTGCGATTATCCGGTAGGTACAAAATTCGACGGCACAATTCCACGCGCGATAAAAGTAGTCAATGGAAATGTTTTTTCTTCTTACACAGTCAGCGTAAAGCACGATAACGTAGAATTTCTCACTTTCATGCTTGATGGCAAGTATTCTGGCACAATCGACAATTTTGCCCGCACCATCCAGTGTTTTGTGCCGATGGAAGCCGATATCAGAGCCATGCAAGTAGTGTTTACGGTCAACGAGGGAACTACTGTCACTCCCGAATCAGGTTCTCTGATTGATTTCTCCCAGCCTGTGAAATTCACAGCTACACAAAGAACAGCCGTTATTGAATACACTGTTACAGTAGTTCAAGATGACATGTCGCAGTCGCCTAAAGCCTTTATCGGCAACTCTTACGCACTCGAAGGACTCGGAGAAGAAGCCAAAGCTGCTTGCCAGTGGATGCTTGAAAATGTGCCTAACACACGCTACATCTCGATCCAAGATATCATTGATGGCCGTGTCAAGCTTGACGACTTCAAGATGGTATGGTGCCACTTCGATTGGACAGATTGGCCTGGAGAACTTTGGGAATCTCGCGATCAATTCAACAGCTACTGGCTCAGAGGCGGAGCAATTCTCGCATCGCGCGATGGCGCCCGCTACATCAACGATGTATGGCGTATCGCACGCGACCAACAGAGTCCTAATAATATGTTCGGTGGCGACAGCTATGAGACACTTACTGATGATCTTGGTTTCACCATCACTGGCCACGAGTCTCATCCTTTGTATGAGGGACTGGATGTAGATGCCGACAACCGTGTGCTTCTTCTCTCCAAAGGTTGCTCCAACACCAACCGCACGTTGCAATGGGGAGCTGATTGGGATCCTTACGGCTCAATGGAAGGCTGGGAAGAACGCACAGGAGCCAAAGCTCTTGCTTCAGGCCATGATTATGACTACAACAGAGTCACAATCGCTGAATTCGAGCCCTATGAAGCTCTCAAAGGTTTCACTTCTGGTCGCGTAATCACAATCGGCACTCCGGCCTACGAATGGTATGACAAGAATGGAGTTGACAACCCATATCGTTCAAATATGATTAAGATGACCAAGAATGCCATCAATTATCTTTGCAATTAAGACACATAAGGCAACTCTCTAAGCAAACTTTAATAATATGAAACTCAACATGATATTCTCAATTCCGATGATTGCCGCAGCTCTTCTTTCTCTCCAGAGCTGCAGCAGCGACGGACCAGTCCTGACCGACAAGGATCTCGCAAACAGTCAGCTCTATCTCGACACTGACGAGGGTATGAGCCAGAAAATCTACTACAAACCCTACGTGGGGTATGTGGGCGACCCAATGCCGTTCTACGATCCGGTAGCCAACGACTTTAAGGTAATGTACCTTCAGGACTATCGTCCCAATCAGGCTGTCACTTACCACCCCATCTGGGGAGTAGTCACTTCTGACGCTGCATCCTATGAATCGATGGGAGAGCTCATTCCCTGCGGCTCAGCAACCGAACTGGATGCCGCCATTGGAACAGGCTCAACTATATATCACGATGGCACCTACTACACGTTCTACACAGCCCACTCTCCCAATCCAGCTTCGACGAGCGGTATCAACGAAGCTGTCATGCTGGCCACTTCCAAAGACTTCAAAACTTGGGAGAAAAACCGTGAGCTTCTGATTTCAGGAGGCGACGTCTACAGCAATTCCGATTTCCGCGATCCCTTCGTATTCAAAGGTGAGGATAACAAGTTTCATATGCTTGTCTCCACTCGTCTGAATGGTAAAGGTGTGATTGCTGAATACACCTCCGAAAATCTCCTCGATTGGCAAAGTGCGGGCGTCTTCATGACAATGATGTGGGATAGATTCTACGAGTGCCCCGATCTCTTCAAAATGGGTGATTGGTGGTATCTGATTTATTCAGAGCAGCATGATGCCGTGAGAAGAGTGCAATATTTCAAAGGCCACACACTCGATGAGCTCCGCAATTGCACCTTAAATGATGCCGGTATCTGGCCCGACTCGAAAGAAGGCTTCCTTGATTCGCGTGGTCTTTATGCTGGTAAGACTGCCTCAAACGGCACCGACCGTTATATCTGGGGATGGTGTGCTACAAGAGCGGGTAGCAGCAACATCGGCAATGCCGACTGGGCTGGCAACCTCGTAGCTCACAAGCTCATCCAGCACAGCGATGGCACCCTCAGTTTGGGTGAGGTTCCGGCAATTGCCAAACTGCTTTCACAGGAAAACACGGAAGGTAATTTCACCTTGTCGGAAGGCCAATACAAACTTTTTTCTCGCTTGGGCACCGAAAACAGAATCCAGTTTGTGGTGAAAACTTCTTCACCGTGGGATAAATTCGGCGTTTCCTTCGCCAGAGGTTCTGATTCAGAAAAATATTATTCTATCATAATGAATCCTGAAAGCGAAAGCGTAAGAAAGATCAATTATGAAGAAGAGGGTGGCATCGGATTCGTTCCTAACACTGATGGTTATAATTTCAACACCCCTATGGACGGAGAATATAACATCACTATCATTACTGATAATTCAGTCATGACGATGTATGTCAACGAAACCGTAGCCTACACGACACGAGTCTATGGCACAGCACGCAACTGCTGGTCGATCAACTGCTACTCTGGTAATATAGAGGTCTCTGATCTCAAAATAGCCAAAAACTAATCCAGCAAACTATCTTTTATCCGCTTGCCGCTGAAATGCGACAAGCGGATTTTATTTTTCCACACCCAGGACCTTAAAATTTGCAATTCTTGCAATATTTTTACGTAATCCTTACCAAATATTAATCTGATTTCATTAATTTTGCGTAATTTATTTCTGATAACCTCAATAATATGGCTATGAAGCTCAAATTAAACATAGTTTCGACTACCCTTATATTAGTTGCAATCTGTATTTCAGTGTTTTCCTCCGCCTGCTCATCTGGCAATGAAAAGACTTATAAAATCGGGTTGTCTCAATGCAGTGATGATTATTGGCGTGAAAGAGTAAATGACGACGTTCGCTTTGAGCTCCTAAATCATCCGGAAATTTCGTTGGAAATTCGATCGTCTAATAAAGACAACCAGAAACAGATTGAGGATATCGAATATTTCATCGACAAAGGCTACGATCTTATCATCCTCTCCCCTAACGAGGCTGAGCCTATGGTGGATGTGGTGAAGAAGGCCATCGACAAAGGGATACCGGTGGTGACTTTCGACCGCCGTCTCGCAAGCGACGATTTCACCGCCCATATGGAGGTGGACAATTATCTGCTCGGCAAGGGCGTATTCCGCTACGCTCGCTCCCTGAGCAAGGGCAACCTCAATGTGATTGAAATCACAGGCCCGCTCACAACCTCTCCCGGCGTGCTCCGACACAACGGATTCGCCGATGCTGCCGCCAACGATCCGACTGTTAAGATCCTGGCAAGCGAAGATGGCAAATGGGACGACGATCGCAGCTCCCAACTGATGGATTCACTCCTAAATATATATCCCGACGTCAACTTAGTGTATGCCCACACTGATCATATGGGTCTCGGAGCCTCGCGCGCTCTAAAGGCTCGAGGTCGCGACGACGTAGCAGTGATCGGCATCGACGGCTTCCCGGAAGTAGGCATCAAGGGTATCTCGGAGGGTAATCTCACGGCTTCTTTCCTCTACCCTACCGAGGGCGCGCGTCTGCTGGAGATAGCCCTGGCAATTCTCAACGGTGAGCCCTACGACCACATCACGAAAATCGCTCCTCTCTCGGCCATAGACAGTTCGAACGCCGACATCATGATAGCCCAGGAGCAACTTCTCACCCAAGAAACCGACAAGATCAAGTTTCTTAACAGCAAGGTGGATGAATATCTCGATCTCTACACCACGCAGAAGATGCTTCTCATCTCCGCCGGTATCATCCTCCTCCTTATGGCCGGAGGTCTTTTCCTCCTCTTCCGTGGCATTCATCTCAATCGCAAGCACCGCGACGAGCTCTTGGCGAAGAACTTACAGCTCAGCGAAGCCACGAAATCTAAACTCACATTCTTTACCAACGTTTCTCACGACCTACGCACGCCCCTCACGCTCATCTCGGGGCCGGTAGACAAGGTGTCGGCCGATCCTTCGCTCTCGCCTGAAAACCGACGCCTGATGATGCTCGCGAAGAAAAACGTGAATATCCTGCGCCGACTGATCGACCAGATTCTCGACTTCCGCAAATATGAGAGCGGAAAGGTAGATCTCCAATTGGCCGAGGCCGACTTCCCTCACCTGCTCAGCGAATGGGCCGAAGCCTTCTCGGATGTCGCACGCCGACGCGACATCCGACTCACGCTCGACATCCCTGACCGGACCTCCGATCTTATAGCCATCGACCCGGAGAAGATGGAGCGCGTCTTCTTCAACCTGATGAGCAACGCATTCAAGCACACACCTGACAACGGGCGAATCACTGTAAGCTATTCTCGAGAGGGGGATACAGTGACATATTCTGTAGCCGACACGGGTTGCGGCATTTCGAAGGAGGAGGTAGACCGTGTCTTCGAGCAGTTCTATCAAGCAGAAAACGCCAATCCGAAGGGTTCAGGCATCGGATTGGCGCTTACGAAAGCCTTTGTGGAGCTACACGGAGGCAAGATCGAAGTGAAGAGTGAATTGGGTAAAGGGAGTGTTTTCAAGGTGATTCTCCCCGTAAGACATTGCGACAACGAGCTCACGAATGCCACACCGCGCATATCGAAGGAGGCTATCGACACGGAATTGGCCGTCGTGACTCCTGTTAATGAGGAAACAGCCGGCGAGAAGCCTACTCTCCTCGTGATCGACGACAACCATGACATTCAGTCGCTTATCGAAGCCGAGATGAGTGGCACGTATAATGTGTTGCTTGCCTCCGACGGTCTCCAGGGTTTGAAGATGGCCACGAAGTATGTGCCCGACCTGATCATCTGCGATGTGATGATGCCGGTGATGGACGGTATGGAGACCGTAAAACGGCTCAAGGAGGAGATCAGCACTTCGCATATTCCAGTGCTCATGCTTACAGCCTGTGCTATGGATTCGCAACGAGTGGAGGGCTACGACAGCGGGGCCGATGCTTATCTGTCGAAGCCTTTCAATCTCGACGTGCTCGCCGCACGTTGCCGCAACTTGCTCGCCGGCCGCAAACGAATCAAAGAATTGTTTAGCTCTCCGAATGCCCCAGCGTTGCTCCCTACGAAAGCTGCTTCTCCCAAAACGACTGCTCCTTCTGCAACTTCTTCCGGAGCGGCCTCTACAAAAGCGTCGGTCGCACCTAAGGCTTCGATGCGACCGAATGATGTGGAGAGCGATTTCTATTCGCGATTTGTTGAGCTTGTCAACGAGAAAATGGGTAATCCGGATTTGACGATCGACGATCTCGCGGCAGAGATGTGTCTCGGACAGTCGCAATTCACACGCAAGATAAAGGCACTCACGAATTATACCCCGGTCGAACTGATCCGCTCGCTGCGTCTACGTCGGGCCCGCACACTCCTTATGAGCACAGAGAAAACCGTCAGCGAAATAGCATTCGAGGTAGGATTCACCTCCCTTGCCTATTTCTCCCGCTGTTACAAAGACACCTTCGGCACCACCCCAACAGACACAAGAGAGAAATAACTGCTTCAATCGCAAATTATTGAGCGCCAGACTAAACATGCCAAAGGCATGTCCCTACGATGACTCGGAAACCAAATAATTTGGAATCAGCAACGTAGGGACATGCCTTTGGCATGTAGCGGAGCGTGCAGGGAGGGTTATTCGATGAGGACTTTGCGATTGTTGATTAGGTAGATGCCTTGGGGCAACCCCTCTTTGGCGTCGGCCTCGTCAGAAGCCTCTTTTACGAGCTGGCCCGAGAGAGTAAACACGCGCACCGGGCCGTTGCGAAAGGTATTGCTCACGCCATCGAAAGCGACATCGCCGATACCGGCCGAACCATCCGACTTGAGCACCCATGCCGATACCTCAGGAGCATTGACAACACCGCCATTGCTGAAGACAGCCACACCATCGGCATCAGGAGCCGTCGGATATGCGCGTACTGAAGTAGCCCACTTGTCGTTCACGAAGACATCTATTACCGAGCCATCGACAAATACGTTAAGCTTCAGCTCACTTCCCTGAGGAAGCACCTCCGGCAACTGGCAACGGTAAAGACCGTTGTAGACGTGTGAATCATTGGAGATACGAGGAAGCTCTGTCAGATCAACGGAGAGGGTGTTTGAGGCAGGAGTGTAATACACTTTAGCCTCGCCTGTGGAATTCTTGAAGAAGCTGAAACCTACTGTAGCTGAGCCAACTGTGAAACGGCCCAGGAGCTCCAGCTGGCGGCCTGAAACATTATCTAAATCCTGCACGCCATCGATACCTACATTCGACATTTGTACCTTGGAATCTGAACGCAGACCATTCAGACCGCTGAAAGGCTTCTGAAGAAGATTGCCATTGCTGTCGAGGCTCAACTCTCGCGGGAACGAGTAAAGATGTGCCCAACCCCAATTGCAGTTTTGGGTAGTAGACACTTTATCGGGAACGATACCCAATGCAATTGTCTTCCCATCATGCTTATAGATTGTAGGTGAAAGCAATCCGTAGCCATCGCGGCTGATAAGCTCAAATTCGCGGGGCACCGACGAATCGGCATCGGGAGCGAAAGTGCCGTCGGCATTGATTGAGCCAGTCCAATAGATTACATGTACGCCCGTAGCGGTTTCGAGAGGAGTGGCTGTCACAAGCCATTTCCCATTCTCCATCTTGGTTACGGTAGGCATTTCCCAGAAGCGGCCGTCGGTGGCGGCAGAATTACCCTGGAAGAAGATCTTGCCATCGTTGCTCCAGCTCTCTGTAGAGGGTGAATATTTATGTAGGGTCATAGCTCCGATATTATTCTTCGAAGTGCCCACCACGATATAAGCGTCGTCGCCGTTGCGGAAGAAGTAAGGATCGCGGAAATCATCCGACAGTCCGCCGGGACGACCGTTAATGATAGGATTCTCGCCCTCCTTGTTCCAATCGATCAGGTCATCGTCGGCAGGAGCAGCCTGAGCGATAGTAGCCTTTACATAATCTACGGCAGTGTAGATCGCGTTCGGTTTGCCGCCCGTAACAACATCGTCGGTGAATACGCAGCCGCTCCAGCAACCTTTCACGTCGTAGCTCTCTGCGGGAGCGATAGCGATCTTCTCCTCAGTCCAATCATAGAGATTGGGGCTGGAGATGTGTCCCCAGTGCAAACGGGTCATGTACGGACCGTTGGCATTCTTCTGGAAGAACACGTGGTAGCGGCCGTTGGAATAGGTCATGCCGTGGCACTCGTTGGTCCAGTTTGCGCCTGGCATACCGTGGAATTTCGGACGCAGAAGGTCTTTCTCGAAACGAGTGGATGGAATAGTAAGGTCGGCGGGATTCTCAGCCGTATAAGCAGCGATCTCATTGGCAGAGAGGGCGGTATCGAATACTTCGATCTCATCGATCACACCATTGAAAGTGTCGAGAGCGAAATCGCCAGATGTTGGGCCGGGATTTTTACCTACTGTGAGAAGGGATGTATCGCCCGAGAGGGTGCCCTGACAATTCCCCTCCCCTACTTTCTGGCCGTTGCGATAGAGAGTCACCTTTCCGTTTTCGCCATCGAACACGGCCACAAGGTGGCTCCATTCGTAGCAGGGAAGGATATCTTCGGCCACAATCTCGCCAGCAGTGCCGTCGCTATAGAATCTGAAAGAGTATTTACCGGTGTAGCCGAGTTTGAAGCCCCAGCCCTTCTTGGTGTCGTCGTTGATCGTGCCGGCCAAGAGAGCCTTCTCATCGGTGGGAGTGTCGAGTTTGATCACAGGGTACGTCTCGGGAGCCACCCACATAGCGAAAGTTGCTTTCTGCGGAGTGCCGAGAGATGCTACGTTGCCCTGGCAATATGTCGAGTAGCCGTCGAAACGTAGAGCCTTACCGGCAGCTCCAGCCACATTTTCATTATAATGCTTGCCGTAAGTATCAAGCCATCTGTTGCTTACGGTTTCAGTGAGTTCTCCATACTTGTTAGCTTCCATGGGAAGGTGCATTACACGGTCGGCGTTGACGCCGAGAGCTGCACACAAAGATAGAGAAAGGAAGAGATACTTTCTATCCATAATGTTATTTAGTGATTTTGTTGGCAATTATATTGTTTGTTGGATTATGCTTGTTACAGATTATCAGTCTTGCTGAATAAATGAAGAAATTAAACCTTCTTTGAGTGAAAAAACGCAGAGAGCACGATTCTCACACTCTCTGCGTTTTTATAACGATAGAAATATACTATTTATTTCAGGAACTCGAGAATATTTTCAGTCAATTTCTCGACGTTGTGCTGATAGGGGTTGACGCCTGAGTTCTGGTTCCACTCATAAGCTGCAAGACCATTAGCTACGCAACGTCCATGCTGAGCGTTGGCGTTGAATGATACGAGACCTGCAACGCAGTGGTCGCGAACGTGGCCCCAAGTAGCGAGAACGAGCGAACCGGTAGTGGCCTCGAAGTTGGCGATTACGTCGGGATAGCCGCCGCGTCCGTAGTCATTGCAATTCCACATACAGTTGTGGTCTTCACGCTGGCCAGGACCGATGAGCGGGAGGTTGGGATAACCGTAGCCATTGGGATCTTCGAGAGTCAGACCCTGGAATATAGCGTGTGAAGTGCGATCGTAGAAGCCCTGACCATCTAACCCAGGCGCATTGCCATTGGGTCCGAAATCCCAACCGAGGTAAGGATTGATCACCCATACGTCGCCGCCTTCACCGCCTTCACCGTTGCCATAAACTGTCGGACCCCAATCCTGAGGCACCATATTCAAAGGCACTGACAGCTGAGTAGCGAAGTTGGCAAGATAGACGCTGCAACCGTTTGCTACATAAGCCTTGAGGGCTTCGATAGTAGAGGGGGTGCTGTAAGGAGCGGGAAGGTTTTCCCAACCCTGTGGCAGACCTACACGGTCGATCTCAATCCAAAGTACAGAGTAAATATCAGCATCCATCTCGGCGAGCTCGTCGGCATGAACGAAGATACCCTCACCGTTAGCAACGTATGTGTTCTGGAACCAACGGGCGGCTGCATATTCGTCGTCATCTACCTCGCGGAGATCCTGCCAATTCTCTTCAGAGAGAAGATAAGCCACCTTAGCAGGAACTTTCGGCACATTCACGCTGATAGTAGCAGGTGTAGAAGGATAGTAGGTGTCGTACATTGCCTCTACAGTGTAGGTCATATCCACCTCCATAGGCTGCGACTTGAAGGTATAAGTAGTGACGGGGCCGTCGAGAGTGACGGCAGCTGCGGTGTCGCCATCGCGATAGAGACGCACACCTGTCACATCGCCTGAAGTAGGAAGTGTCCAAGTCAGAGTCACCGCACGCATATTGACGCTCTTCTGAAGATTAGTGACACCTGCGAGCTGCTCTTCGGGAAGAGTGGCAGTGGTGGTGACACCCTGAGATACGTACTTGCCGCCGTAGCAAACCTTCACTGTGTACATACCCTCAACTCCGAGAGGCTGGCCGACTACGGTGTAGCTCGTGGCAGCGGCGCCGAGGCTGATAGGATTGGCAGTCTTGCCATCGAGAATGAGCTGCACATCGGTGATATCTTTCGAAGCGGGAAGCTGCCAGCTTACGTTGATATCATGCTTCACGATCTCAGCTTTGAGATTGCTTACTGTAGGAAGCTCAGGAACGGCTTCGTATCCTGTCGGCTCAAAGTCGCCGCAGGCGGTGAAGGTGGCGCCCATACAGGCTATGAGCGCACCTAAACCATATTTATATACTGTTGTCATGTCAGTTTTTCGGTTGTTTGAATTGATTGTTCAATTAGTTGTAAAGATCACCGGCGTTATCTTTCTGGCCGACAGGAATCGGGAAATAGAAATCCTTCTCGGAGAGGCTGGCGCTCTCATAGTAGGGCTGGAACTGCTTCTCAAACTGATAGTATTTGGTGACAACCTCTACGGCGTTGCCCCAACGGAGAAGGTCGAACCAACGATGGCCCTCCATAGCGAGCTCGATACGACGCTCGTGGCGAACAGCCTTACGGGCATAAGCCTTATCCCATGCAGTAGCAGGATACATACCTACAAGATAGTTAGCTTTCGATTCGTTGATATCCACCGGAGTGTAGTTTGAATTGATAGAACGGGCAGCTTTCTGACGAACGTCGTTGATAAGCTGACGAGCTTCTTCAAGATTCCCATCACTTTCGATAATAGCCTCAGCCTTCATCAGGAGCACATCAGCATAGCGGATGATGATATAGTTGAGTGAAGAAGCACCCCAGGGCACGATACCTACCGTAACATCCGGGTTTGTGGGCGACGGATAAGGCTTCTTGCCAGAATACTGACCGTAGAGCTCAAGATTACGACACCATTTCTCATTGTATTCGTAACCTCTCCACCACATGCCGATACGGCCTACAGTGTAGTCGAGACGCGGGTCGACGTTGCCGGCGTAGTCAACTGAAGTTACGCTCGTGGCAGGAGCATTGTCGAGATAAGGAAGACCGTTCTCGTCGGTGCGGAAAGCATTCACGAGATCCTGCGAACCGAGATAGAAATCGTCGCCATTACCATAGAGGTTGCCTTCCGACCATGTGCAGTTAAGACAGTTGCAGTAGTTGAACTGGTCAGGGCTGTTGGCAGAGGAGAACTGAATGGCCATAACCGACTCATACTGATTGTTGAGCTCAGGCTTCGACATATCGCCGAAGTTAGGATAAAGCTCATACTTGCCAGAAGTGATCACGTAGTCGGCATAGGTCTTTACGTTTGCCCAATCTGAATCGAAGAGACAAACCTTTGCCATGAGGGCAGCAGCAACATATTTGTTGAAGCGGCCTACCTGAGGCTGAGCCTCGGGAAGAGCTTTATAAGAGTCGACCAAGTCTTTCTTGATAGCGTCGAGCACTTCAGCACGGCTGAGATTGCCTGCGGGCACTGAAGAGGGATCGGCCACCGTCTCATCGAAATAGGGGAACTTCTCGAAGAGGCGATACATATCGAAGTAGTAGTAGGCACGGAGAGTCTTCATCTCGGCTACATAAGAAGCCTTGGTGGCATCATCGAGGTTGCCGGCGCCCAAGAGAGCCTTGATCGCAGTGTTGCAACGAGAGATCGAGAAGTAGTTGTTGCGCCACTTGAAATTGATGATATCGTTGTCGCTCTGCACGTTGCCGATTTCAAGCTGATGCATGTAGCCCTCCATCGTCACGCCGTCGCCACCCTTGAGGGCATCGTCTGAACGGAGATCGATCACCCAGTTGTTGATCGGGCCGGCAAACGATTCATTGTTGCCGAAATAGTGGCAGAGAAGTGTGGCGTAAGCCGATGTCATCATATCCACGGCCTCATCCTCGCCCATCTGATCTAATGTGAATTGACCCTGCGGCTTCGTATCGAGAAGATCGTTGCAGGAGGTGGCTCCCATGCCGAGCGAGAGCATTGCTGCCGCGAAAGCCGAACCCTTTATGATTGTTTTGAAAGTTTTCATTTAATTGATGTTCTTTAGAGTTGAAACTGAGGAGAAGTTTGATTAGAACTGAAGGTTGACACCGATTGTGAATGTGCGCGGACGGGGGTATGCACCCCCATCGTAGAGCGAACCATACTCACCGGGGAGGATTTCGGGATCGAGACCTTTGTATTTGGTGATTGTGAAGAGATTCTCAACCTGGCCGAATACGTCGATGTTCTGTGCGCCGATAGCGTTAGAGATCTTCTCGGGGAAGTTGTAAGAGAGCTTGATATACTTCATCTTCATGTAAGAACCATTCTCGATGTAGTAGGTTGAGAAGCGAGCCTCGTTGTTATCGTCGGTAAGAGAGATAGCGGGGATGTCGCTGCCGGTGTTCTGGGGAGTCCAAGCGTTGAGGATATCAGCCGCACGGTTGGTGGTAAGGTTGCCATAGCTCATAGAGTAGAGCTGACGCTTCATGTGGTTGATGATGTCCTGGCCGAAATCGCCTGCGAAGAACATGTCGAGAGTCAAAGCCTTGTAGCGGAAAGCGAGGTTGAGACCGAGGGAAACGTCGGGGTTAGGATTGCCGATGATGCAGCGGTCGTTGTCGTCGATCACGCCGTTCTCATCAAGGTCGCGATACATAAGGCGGCCGGGAGCGGCGCCGCTCTGGAAAGCGTGGTTGGCAACCTGAGCATCGTTCTGGAAGATACCGTCGCAAACGTAGCCATAGTAAACGCCCATCGGCTGGCCGGGGATAAGGCGCCAGTCGCCACCTACGAATTTCTGACGGCTGTTGAGTTCGAGAAGTTTGTTCTTATACTGAGAGATGTTGAAAGTGCCGTTCCAAGAGAAGTCGCCGTAGTTGGGGCTGTTGTAGCTTACAGAGAGCTCCCAACCGTTGTTGCGCATCGAGCCAGTGTTGAGCCAGATTGCTGCGTTCTCACCTGCTACGTCGAGGGCCGGCGGAATGGTAAGCATGTCGGTGGTCTTCTTGATATAGTAGTCGGCAGTTACGTTGATAGCACCGTTGAGGAACTGGAGGTCGACACCGATGTTGTTCTGAGTGGTGGTCTCCCATTTCAGATCGGGGTTGCCAGAAGCTGCGAGGGTGATACCGGGAGTGGTCTGAGAGTTTGTGCCTTCGATATCATAAGCACCGTTGCCGGTATTGATGACATAAGTGGAGTAGGTAGGATAGAGCGGCGGGATGTTGGCGTTACCGTTCTGGCCCCAAGAGTAGCGGATCTTAAGATCGGTGATTACGTTGTTTTTCGGCCAGAAAGACTCCTGGCTGGGACGCCAAGCGAGAGAGAATGCGGGGAACACGCCTGAACGATGCTTCTTGGCGAAACGGGAGTTTTCGTCGCGACGGATTGTGAACGATGCCAAGTAGCGGTCGGCATAGTTGTAATCGATTTTACCAAAGAGTGAGAATACGCTCCACTGAGTCTTGCCGCCACCGTTGAAACGTGTGCCGGAACCTGCTCCTACCTGCATGTAGTCGGTATCCTCAAACATATAATCCCAGCGAGAAGCGGAGAGGTCTTTGAAAGTGTAACCGATAGCCTCTGTACCGATAAGGGCCATGAGGTGGTGTACTTCGTTGAATGTCTTGTTGTAGTTGGCGGTGTTTGTCCAAGTCCAGGTGTCGCCCTGACCGTAAACCGACTCCATGCTGTTGACGTCGCCAGGGTTGGTGCGGCGACCGAGAGTCTGGTTGAAATACTGGCTGTGCTCGATACCGATGTTTGTCTTGAGGATAAGGCCATCGATAGGCTTAACTTCGAGGAATGCGTTGCCGAGGATACGCCAGCTGTTGAGGTCGTTGTCCTGAGCGTTGCGGATAGCCTGCATGGGGTTGCCAAGGTCGGAAGCGATAAGCGACATCGGGAGAGCCCAAGCGCCGTCGATACCCTTGACGGGGAGTGCGGGGTGCTGGCTCATGGCGGTGAAAGGTATACCACGGTCGCCACCTACGTCGACACCACGGTTTTTCCAGTTGGCAACCACGAGGTTTTCACCGATTGTGATGTAGCGGCCGAAATCGTAGCGAGAGTTGACGCGAGCTGAATAGCGACGATAGAAAGAGGAGATGATGTTACCGGTCTGGTTGATGTAGTTGGCAGAGAAAAGCACTGAGCCCTTTTCAGAGTTGTTGGCTACAGAAGCAGTAAGGTTGTTTGTCCAGGCTGTCTGATAAACCTCATCCTGCCAATCGGTGTTGGCTGTGGGGAAGTTTTCGTTGCCGTTTACGTATTTGTTGAGAGTAGCCTTGGTGCCATCGAATGTGTAGAGCTGCGGGAGCGAAGCGGGCATGCCTGCGTTGACAGAAGCTCTTGCATAAGCTGTGCCCCAATCTTCAGAGTTGAGCATCTTGTAACGCTTAGCGATTGTCTGAGCCGAGAGAGCGTAGCTTACATTGATTGAGAGGCGATCGCCCTTGCCGTGTTTTGTTGTGATGATCACAACGCCGTTGGCAGCACGCGAACCGTAGATAGAAGCCGAAGCAGCATCCTTGAGCACCTGCATGCTCTCGATATCGGAGGGGTTGATACAGTTGAGGTTGTCGGTGGGCACACCGTCGATGATGTAGAGAGGATCGTTGCTTGAGTTGGCGGTAGACATACCACGCACGCGGATAGAACCTGTTCCACCAGGAGCAGCATCGGGCACTACGTTAACGCCGGGGAGCTTACCGCTCATTGAGCTCATGATGTTGCCGGAGTTCTCGGAGAGGGGCTCCTTCATGTTCATCACTGAAACGGCACCGGTGAGGTCGGCCTTGCGCACTGTCTGATAACCTACCACCACGAGTTCGTCAAGAATGCCGGAGTCTTCATCGAGATAGATGGTCATCTCGGGCTTCGCAATTACCTCTACCGACTGATAGCCTACGTAAGAGACTTTAAGGGCAGAGCCTTCAGGTACGGATAGCGTGAAGTTGCCGTCGATGTCAGTGGCGACACCTTTATGGTTTACTTCACAGAGCACGGTGGCTCCGATAAGCGGCTCATTGTCCGCACGCGAGAACACCGTTCCGGTCACAGTGATTTCCTGTGCCTGCGCTATCACCGCAAAGAGCAGCATCATTAAGGCGCTGAGGATTCCTTTTTTCATGTAATGTTAGTATTGGTTAATGAATTTTTAACTCGGTATTGCTGGGGAGTTCTTCAAGTGGAAGTCACGGAGAGGGTGAGGTCGCTATCAGAAATCTGCTGCAAAGTTAACCACTACTAATCAAAGGAGATAGAACATATGTTGGAACCACTATAACAAAGCGTGGAATGCACGTTTTATGCTATAAGTAGCAACAAACGTAATATTCCACGCTCATTTTTTTTAAGTTTCTGCCGATTTTTTATGCTCAGGTGGCGAGGCTGAGCCCTCCCCTACTTCTCTCCGGAGATGCGGGTGCGGGTTTCAGAGGGTGTCTCCCCGAAGGCCTCGCGATAGCATTTCGTGAAGTAGGCCGGTGTTGAGAAGCCCACTTCGTAGCCAATCTCCGAGATGCTGCGCTCGCTCGACGTCACCATGGCGCGGGCCCGCTTGAGGCGGATGTTGCGCATGAGCTCTACGGGCGAATAGTTGGTGATGGCCTTTATCTTGCGATAGAATTGGGTGCGCTCCAGTCCCATCTTGGCGGCAAGAGTATCGACGGTTGTATCGGGGTTGCCGAGATCCTTCTCGAAGATCTCAAGGAAACGGTTGTAGAATTCATTCTCGATGTCGGGATTGCGAGGCATCTCCTTCTTCGGCTTGGCCGTCCCACTCCCCTCTTTTGCGGTTGCGGCTTCGGCGGGAGCAGGCTTGATCGGCTCTACGGGTCCCGACTTTTGCCAGAGATCTTTGATGATCTTGCGGTTTCTGATCAGGCTCGCGCTCCGGGCCTTGAGCACGGCTGCCGAGAAGGGTTTCGAGAGATAGCCGTCGGCTCCCTGTTCGTAGCCCTGCACGCGCTGCTCATCCATGGAGCAGGCCGTGAGCATGAGCACCGGTATGTGTGAAGTGGTGGTCTCCTCCTTGAGGCGGCGACAGCACTCCAGGCCATCCATGCCTGGCATCATGACATCGCAGATGATTAGGTCGGGCACATATTTGGCTGCCCGTCGCAAGCCCTCCTTGCCGTTGGGAGCCTCGATCACATTGTATTCGTCGCTCATGAGCTGCTCCACCATCTTGCGTATGTCGCGGTTGTCGTCGATTATAAGGAGCAGCGGCTTGTCGGAGTCGTAACTCTTGTCGGCAGTGATATCTTCGAGCTCGGCCTCTACGGTGTCGGCTCCGATAGCCTTCTCTACCGTTGCAGCAGAGGAGGCTACGTGGGTCACGGGAAGCACGACGGTGAAGGTGGTGCCCTTGTTGAGCTCGCTCTCCACAGAGATCTCGCCGCCATGGAGCTCGATAAACGATTTCACGAGCGACAGACCTATACCGCTCCCCTTGGGATGGATACGGTCTACCTGATAGAAGCGGTCGAAGATATTTCCGAGGTCGCGCTCGCTGATGCCCTCGCCTGTGTCGGCCACTTTGAGTATCATCTTCTCCTCCTCTATCTCATACGACACCGTGATCGAGCTGTTGTCGCGCGAATATTTGAAGGCGTTTGAGACGAGGTTGAAGAATACTCGCTCCATCTTCTCCACATCGAGGGCCATCGGTATGGGGGCCGACCCCTCGGGAGCCACGAGATTGAGTTTGATATCGCGCTTGCGGGCCAACTGATAGAAAGATTCGAGCCAATCGGAGAACACCTTGCGGAGATCTACCTCCGAGAGCTGAAGCTTCAGCTTGCCGTTTTCGTATTTACGGAAGTCAAGAATCTGATTGATAAGTCGGTGAAGAATCCTCACGTTCTTATCGGCTATCTTGATGAGGGTGTGCTGCTGGTCGGTAAGGTTCTTTGCCTGAGCGAGTTGCGCCACTGGCTCGGAGATGAGCGTGAGCGGCGTGCGGAGGTCGTGAGAGACGTTGGTGAAGAACATCAGTTTCGACTGTGTAGCCTCCTCAAGCTTGGCGTTGAGCTCCTTCTGCTTGTCGCGCTCCTCTTCGAGCAGGCGGTTGCGCTCAAGGAGCTGGGCCTGATATTTGCGATGTTGCCAGAAATAGCTGAGCACCATAAAGAATACGCCGCAAAGCAGCACGATGATTACGAGCATGGCGTAGAAGAGTATGGTCTGCGAGGCCTGACGGTCGAGGTAATCGTCGATTTTCCCCTTCATTGTCTTCATCTTGCCGGTCTCCTCCACCAAAGCCTCATTTTGGAGCAGGAGGATATCAGCGTTGGTGCTGTCTACGGCCGAAGAGAGAGGCAGAAGGGTTTCCTTATCGTAAGGATTCCCTTTAAGGATATCGAGGGCTGTACGTATAATGCGGTGGCCTTCAGTAGGATAAAGAAAAGTAGCATCTATCACTCCGTCGGCCACGGCCTGTATGCCGATGGTGGGAGCCGCGTCGATACCGATCACGTGGATGTTGTCGCGTCCCAAACGCCGGGCCACTTCGGAAGCTCCGATAGCCATACGGTCGTTGTGAGCGAATACGAGCTGGGCATCGGGATGGGCGCGCAGCATGGAGTCGGCCACTTGTTCGGCATCCTCCTTGTTCCAGTTGCCTGGGGCTGAGGCGAGAATGGTGCCACCATGTTTGGTAAAGTCTTCGTTGAAACCTTCGTGGCGGCCGTCGGCTGGCGTGGAGCCAGGCAAGCCGTAGATCTCGATGGCTTTGCCGTGGTCGCCTATCAGATGGCGCGCGTAGGCCGAAGCGGAGGCTCCGAGACCAGGGTCATCCACACCGATATGGGCCGTATAAGTGTCGCCGTTGATGTTGCGGTCGAAGATCACAACGGGCATACCCTTCTCATACACCTCCTTAATTATAGGGGTGAGAGCCTGGGCCTCGTTGGGCGACACGATTATGATGTCGAAATTGTTTTCGACAAAATATTTGATATCTTCAATCTGCTTTTCGCTGTCGTCGTCGGCTGAGCGGATCTCGACTTCGGCATCGTCGTGCAACATGATTTCGCGCCTTATCTCGTCGTTCATCTTTTCGCGCCAGTCGTCGGAGCTGCATTGAGCCACACCGATCTTGTAGTGGCGCTGCTCAGAGCAACCCGGGAAAAAGCAAATTGCCATAATAAGCAATGCCAAGGAAAGCATTATTATGCTTCCATGATATATAGAATGAGCTTTCATGCCTGGAGGTAATTGAAGTTTGTTGGTTTGTTGGTTTGTATTCGAGAAGAAAAAGCTCTTTTGATTGTGCAAATATAATACAAATTATTCACACCTGTATAATCTCAGCGAAAAAATTTTCTCGAATGCAAACCAACAAACCTCAACTACCTCATATTTTGCGGTTTACTAAGCGGCCCTTTTCAGCGTACTTTTTCGTAATAAGCCTTGAAGGCACGATTCACCATGCGGGTGCCTCCCGGCGTGGGGTAATTCCCGGAGAAGTACCAGTCGCCCGGACAATCGGGCACGGCGGCGTGAAGCCCTTCGAGGCTCTGGAAGAGCAGTTCCACCTTCGCCCCTATCTCCGGCGGGGTGAGCATCTCGGCCATGCGGCGCGAGATCTCTTCGTCGCTGAAGGGAGCGTAGAGCTCTTTCACCACGTTAACCTGCTCATTTGCGGGCTTTTCAAGATTCTCAAGGCAATCGGCATAAGCCTTGTCGACCAAATAGCCCAGCCCGCGCTCCTTTATCAGGCTGATGCAAGCGCGGAAAGCGGCCAACTCCTCAAGAGCCGGGAGATCGATGCCGTAATAGTCGGGATAGCGCACCTGTGGCGACGACGACACCACGATGATGCGCTTCGGCAGCAGGCGGTCGAGGATGCGGAGAATCGACTGCTTGAGGGTCGTGCCTCTCACGATCGAGTCGTCGATGATAACGAGCGTATCCTCGTAACTGCGGACGCAGCCGTAAGTTACATCGTAGACGTGGGCCGCAAGGTCGTTGCGCGAAGTGCCCTCGGAGATAAACGTGCGCAATTTGATATCCTTGATGGCGATCTTCTCGGTGCGCACTTTGCGGCGCAGTATGTCGGTGAGACGCTCGTCGGTGAGTTCACCCTCGGCTGCCAGGCGTGCAATCTCCTCCTTACGGCCATAGTCGAGCACGCGGTTGAGCTCCTCGACCATACCGAAGAAGGCCACTTCGGCCGTATTCGGTATGAAGGAGAATACCGTAGAATTGAATCGGCCGTCGATCATACGTATGAGATCGGGCACAAGGTTGGCACCTAATCTTTTGCGTTCCTGATAGATATCGGCGTCGGAGCCGCGTGAGAAGTAGATGCGCTCGAATGAGCAGCGTTCATTCTTCGCGGGAGGGAGAATGTTGCGTATCTCGTAGTCGCCGGCCGGATTGATGAGAATTGCGTCGCCAGGCATCAGCTCTTTCACCTTCTCACGGTCGACGTTGAAAACGGTCTGTATCACAGGGCGTTCGGAGGCTGCCACGATAATCTCGTCGTCGGCATAATAGAATGCGGGGCGAATGCCGTGGGTGTCGCGCATCACGAACGACGACCCCGACCCTGTCGTGCCGCAGATCACGTAGCCGCCATCCCACGTGGGGGAGCAGGCTTCGAGCACATTGGCGGGGTTGAGCTCCTCCTCGATCTTCTTGGCGAGGGGGATGCCGGCCAGTTGATCGCGCCAACGGCGATACACCCTATGATTCTCTTTATCAAGGAAATGACCAATCTGTTCGAGCAGCAGCACCGTGTCGCTGTAGAGGCGGGGATACTGGCCCGAAGCCACGACATGGCTGAAAATCTCGTCGACATTGGTCATGTTGAAGTTGCCGCAGAGCATCAGGGCACGCGAGCGCCAATTGTTGCGGCGCAGGAAGGGATGGGTGTATTCGAGGCCGCTACGCCCGGTGGTGCTATAACGCAGATGGCCCATGTAGATCTCGCCGATGAAGGGGGTGAAATGCTCCACTTCGTCGGCCGGGAGCTGGTTGAGGCCGATCGGCAGACGCTTACCCACCTGGGCGAAGATCTCGTCGATGGCTCCGGCTCCCAAGGCCCGCTCACGGTAGACGTATTCGTGGCCCGGGGGCGTGTGAAGCTTCACGACGCCGATTCCGGCCCCCTCCTGGCCGCGATTGTGCTGCTTCTCCATGAGGAGATAGAGGCGGTCGAGGGCGAAACTGTAGGAGCCGTATTTCTCCTTATAATATTCAATCGGTTTGCGGAGGCGAATCATCGCTATTCCGCACTCATGCTTAAGCGTTTCCATTCTTTTCTTTTTCCTGGGAGTAGGCGATTGCGGCCTTGATGAAATCTACAAAGAGGGGGTTGGGATTCAAAACCGTAGATGAATACTCGGGGTGATACTGTGTGCCCACAAACCAGCGTTTATCAGGGAGTTCTACCACTTCCACAAGCCCTGTCGAGGGATTTTCGCCCACACAGCGCATGCCGGCCTTCTCGAAAGCCTCGCGGAAGTCGTTGTTGAATTCGAAGCGGTGGCGGTGGCGCTCCTTCACGTCGGTTGTGCCGTAGGCCTTTGCGGCCACGGAATCGGCGGCGAGATGGCAGTCGTAAGCCCCGAGACGCATCGTGCCGCCGAGGTCGGAGATACCCTTCTGCTCATCCATAAGGTCGATCACATTATAAGGTGTGCGTGCATCCATCTCCGTGGAGTTGGCCCCTTCGAAGCCGAGCACGTTGCGGGCGAACTCAATCACCATACACTGCATGCCGAGGCAGATGCCGAAAGTGGGCACATCGTTTTCGCGACACCGTTTGAGAGCCACGAACTTACCTTCTATGCCACGCTGGCCGAAGCCGGGGGCGATGATCACGCCGTCGAGCTCGCCGAGCAGCTCGGCTACGTTGTCATCGTTTACCTTCTCGGAGTGTATCATGCGCAGGTCGAGCTTGCGGTCGTCGTATACGGCGGCCAGGCCAAGCGATTCGCTGATCGACTTGTAGGCATCCTGAAGCTCGACGTATTTACCTACTATACCGATCTTTACCGTCTTATCGGCATGGCGACGCTTTTCGAGGAAGCGCATCCAGGGGGCCATATGGGGCTCGCCCTCTACGGCCACGCCCGTCTTGCGGAGCACGATCTCGTCGAGATGCTGGGCGTGCATCAGCAGAGGCACCTCATAGATAGAGGGGGCGTCGACCGACTGGATCACGGCCTCCGGGGCCACGTTGCAGAAGTGGGCAATCTTGCGGCGCATCTCGGCGGGGATGTCGTGTTCGGTGCGGAGCACGAGTATGTCGGGTTGGATACCCACCTCCTGAAGCATCTTCACGGAGTGTTGCGTGGGCTTCGTCTTGAGCTCTGCGGCCGCCTTGATGTAGGGCACGTAAGTGAGGTGTATACAAACAACATTCCCTTCCAACTCCCAGCGTAGCTGACGCACGCTTTCGAGATATGGAAGGGATTCGATGTCGCCGACAGTGCCGCCGATTTCTGTGATAACGAAGTCGAAGTTGCCGGTATTTCCTAAAAGTTTTACATTGCGTTTAATCTCATCGGTGATGTGAGGGATGATCTGCACGGTCTTTCCGAGATAGTCGCCCCGGCGTTCTTTCTCAATCACATTTTGGTAGATTCGGCCGGTAGTGATGTTGTTGGCGCGGGTGGTGCGCGTGTTGGTGAATCGCTCGTAGTGACCGAGGTCGAGGTCGGCTTCATGACCGTCGACAGTGACGTAACATTCACCATGCTCATAGGGGTTGAGCGTGCCCGGGTCGATGTTGATATACGGGTCGAATTTCTGGATAGTGACTCTATATCCTCTCGCCTTTAACAGACAAGCGAGCGAAGAGGAAATTATCCCTTTACCAAGCGACGATACCACGCCACCGGTGACAAAAATGTATTTTGTTTCCATCAACAATGATTGATTAGGTATTTTGTTGCCGCAAAGTTAAGAAGAAATCCTCAAATA
>CAZGJH010000017.1:0-1182 GCA_964525735.1 uncultured Sangeribacter sp. | reverse complement strand
TTTAGAAATCTAATCTAACCGAAAAATGAAAATAAGGAATAGCGCAATGACTCTTCTCATCGCCGGCAGCTCAATGATCGCAGCAGGCCCGGCCTTCGCCGGAGACGGAGTGGAGGTGAATCACCTCGGCATAAACAATACGCTCGTTCGCGTAACCGGTGACAAAAATATAGTGCTCCTCCCCATTCAGGAGAGCATCGACGACGCAAAAATCGACGTCCTCGTCGATGGCAAGGTGGCTCAGACATTCTACGCCCGCCTCGCACAGTCGAAGACCGATTATACCGTCCCCTTCGACCTCACCCCCTACAAGGGTCACAATGTTATATTCAATATTATCGCCAACCACGGCCGTCAGAATATACGCGAAGCCAAAGACGCTGTCTGCTGGCAGGGTATTATGCTCGTTGACGACTTCGACACTACCAACCGCGAAACCAAGTTCCGTCCCTTCTATCATCAGAGCCCTGAATATGGCTGGATGAACGACCCCAACGGTATGTTCTACGAGAATGGCCGCTGGCACCTCTTCTACCAGTGGAACCCCTACGGATCTAAATGGCAGAACATGACATGGGGCCACGCCACTTCTACCGACCTTATCAACTGGGAGAACCACGGAGCGGCTATCGTGCCCGACGGTCTTGGTTCTATCTTCAGCGGCAGCTGCGCTATCGACCGCAACAATACCGCCGGCTTCGGCAAGGACGCTGTAGTGGCTCTCTACACTTCGGCTGCAGCAAGCCAGATTCAGAGCCTCGCCTACAGCAACGACAACGGCGACACTTTCATCCCCTACGCCGGCAACCCTATCCTCACTCTCGAAAGCGAAGCCCGCGACCCGAACATGTTCTGGAACGAAAAGACCAAGGAGTGGAACCTCATCCTCGCTCACGCCCTCGACTACGAGATGCTCATCTTCACTTCGCCCAACCTTAAGAACTGGACACTCCAGAGCGCATTCGGAAAGGGTCTCGGTTGCCAGGACGGCGTTTGGGAATGTCCTGATCTCTTCGAGCTCCCCGTCGACGGCACCAACAAGAAGAAATGGGTGATTATCGCCAATATCAACCCTGGCGGCCCCTTCGGAGGCAGCGCTACACAATACTTCATCGGCGACTTCGATGGCAAAACTTTCACTCCCGACAAAGATGCAAATGGCAATGTGCCCACGAAATGGAT
>CAZGJH010000016.1:23579-34106 GCA_964525735.1 uncultured Sangeribacter sp. | reverse complement strand
TTCGACTCTGCTATGGACTACCTCCCTAAATCCATCCTATCCCCAGAGGCCGGTGCCTGCCGTTTGGCAGCCCCGGCCTCACCCTTTTTTTCACCATCTCAACACTTTACCTATCATGAAAACAGCCGTTAAAGCTAATGAAGTGTTCGACGCCTCTGTAGCTCAATATCACGTCAACGACAATATCGATCTCCCCTGCCCAAACCCCTACCCCGCAGGCTCGCTCGAAGCTATCCTTTTCGATAAGAATTGGGTAGACGCCGTGCAATGGCATCTCGAAGACATTATCCGCGACCCGGCTATCGACCCCGTGGAGGCCCTCGAGCTAAAACGAAGAATCGACCGCTCAAACCAGGTGAGAACCGATATGGTGGAAGAACTCGACTCCTGGTTTCGCGACCGTTTCGCCGACGTCACTCCCGACCCCGACGCAACGTTTAATACGGAGTCGCCCGCTTGGGCCCTCGACCGCCTCTCTATCCTGGCCCTCAAAATCTGGCATATGCGCGAGCAGACTCTCCGCGATGATGCCTCACCCGAGCATCTGCAGAAATGCCAGGCCAAGCTCGATATCCTTCTCCAACAGCGCGACGACCTCACAACGGCCATCGATCAGCTGCTCGATGAGATTGCCGCCGGAAGAAAGTATATGAAGGTGTACAGGCAGATGAAGATGTACAACGATCCGGCCACTAATCCGGTGCTGTATGGCAAGAAAGACTGACCCTAAAAATATTCTCATAACCCGCTTCTCCGCCCTCGGAGATGTGGCGATGACTATCCCCGTGATCTACGGCGCTTGCGCCGAGAACCCGGGGAAACGCTTCTTTCTCCTCACCCGTAAGCTGCCGGCAAAGATGTTTCTCGCCGCCCCTCCGAATCTCACAGTCGTAGGTGTCGACCTCGACCAATACAAGGGGGCCCTCGGAATGAAGCGTCTCCTCGGCGAGATGGTGGAGAAATACGGCATCGACACGGTAGTGGATCTCCACGATGTGCTCCGCACGAAGCTGATCCGCACTTTCGCTCGCCTGCGCGGCTTGCCGACCACTAAGGTAGACAAGGGGCGACGCGCACGCAAAGCCCTGACCCGAAGCAATTCGAAAGCATTGATTCCGCTCACACCCATGCCCGAGCGCTACCGCGAGGCTTTCGAAAGCCTTCACATCGACGTGGCCGACAGCTTCCGCTCTCTTTTCCCGGGAGGGAAGGGCGACAAGGAGATGTTTCGCCCCATAGAGCCCCGACGCAAGGGGGAGACGTGGATTGCCGTGGCCCCGTTTGCGGCCCATCTCGGCAAGATCTACCCTATCAATCTGATGATGAAGGTGGTAGACCATTACGCCGACCTCCCCGACCATCGCATTTTCATATTCGGAGCCGGCAAGAAGGAGAGCGCGGCTATCGACGGCCTGGCCAACGGACGCCAGAATGTGGTGAACATGGCCACAGCCAATATAGGCCTCCCCGGCGAACTGGCCCTCATGAGCCATTGCGACGTGATGCTCGCCATGGACTCTGCCAATATGCACCTTGCCTCCCTCACGGGGCTGCCCACGGTGTCGATCTGGGGAGCCACCCACCCCTACACCGGTTTCTACGGCTTCCGCCAGAATCCGGCCGATGCCGTGCAGCTCGACATGGTGTGTCGCCCATGCTCCGTGTTCGGCGACAAGCCCTGCCCCCAACATGACTATCATTGCCTCAACGGCATCTCTCCGCAGCTCGTGATCTCGAAGATCGACGCCTGTCTGAGCCGGAGGCGTGATAAAAAATCTGACAAAGCTTGATAACAATAAGATGATCAAACCTCTATCAATAATTCCGGGGTTCCTGGCCCGCAGGCTTTTCGCCGTGGCCCTCGTGGCGGCCTCTCTCTCAGCCGAAGCCACAACCCCCGACCGTGCCTCGCGTCTGAGCCCGCTGGCCGCAGGCTATCTGGAGCGTGCCGAAATCATGCTCAAAGAGGGCAACTACGCCGGTGTGGTCGACCAGCTCAAGCACCTCGACACCCAGGGGGTGAAGCTCCCCGCCGACGAACAGGCCGATTGCGCCTATCTGCTCGCCCTCGCTCTCTATCAGCGTGGCGACGCCGACTGCGTGGAGCTGCTCCGGGAATATGCAGAGACCTATCCCGCCTCGCCGCAGGCCCTGCCGGCACGCCTGGCCGCCGCCGACTATTTCTTCTTCTCCCATCAATTCAGCAACGCCTTGGCCGCCTATGAGGATATCGACTACAGCCGCATCAACCCGGCCGACCGCCCTCTCTACGACTATCGCAAGGCCCTCTCGATGCTGCGCACGGGCCATTACGATGAGGCCCGCGCCATCTTCGAGCGTCTGCAGGGGGAGAAGGAATTCAATCTCGCAGCCGACTATTATCTGGCCTATTGCGACTATGTGGAGGGCAATTTCGACAAGGCCTACCAGGCTTTCTCGGAGATTGCCAAGCGCACCGCCTCCCGCCCCACGGAGGGGATATATCCTGAATTTTACCTCGCACAGATAGAATATCGCCAGGGGCAATACAAGGAGGTGACGGGCCACGGGAAAGCCTTGCTCAGCGGCGATGTGCCTGCCGAGCTGGAGCCGGAGACGGTGAGAGTGGTGGGCCTGAGCTATTTCAAGCTCGGCGATTACGCCCAGGCCACGAAATATCTGCGCCGATATATGCGCTATGAGCAGATCGAGCCGGCGGCCGACGCCGTATATGCCCTCGGTGTGATAGAATATTCTGAAGGCGACTACGACCAGGCTTCCGACCGCTTCTCGTCGCTCACCGACCTCGACAACGACTTGGCTCAGAGCGCCTATCTTTACCTCGGCCAGATAGCCATAAAGGAAAACGACAGCAATGCGGCCGCCGTATCTTTCGAGAAGGCCTCGAAGATGAAATTCGACCCCGAAGTGTCGGAAGCGGCTCTCTTTAATTATATCGCCGCCCGCACACATGGCGGCAACATACCTTTCAGTTCGTCGATTCCGCTGCTTACGGGGTTTCTGAAAGACTATCCTCGCTCGAAGTATGCCCCTCAGGTGGAGGAATATCTCGCCACGGCTTATTTCAACGAGAAAGATTACGCCCGCGCTCTGGAGAGCATCAACCATATTCCGCAGCCCTCGGCCAAGACGCTCGAAGCCAAGCAGAAGATTCTCTATGAGCTTGGCATGGAGGCTATGACCAACAATCGCCCTCAGGCAGCCCGCGAGTATCTCTCGGAGGGTGTGCGCATCGGCGGCGACCCCGCCTTGCGCGCACAGTCGTATCTCTGGCTCGGCGACGCCTGCTACGCCCTGGGAGAGTATTCCGAGGCCGAGAAGGCCTACCAGGCATATCTCAAGGCCGACCGACGCGGCGAAAACCGCACCCTGGCCCAATACAACCTGGCCTACACGCTGCTGATGCAGGGTAAATACACGCAGGCCGTCGCAGCTTTCGCCAACTCCCTGAAGGCCGACCCCAAGCTGCCGCAGCGAATGTATGACGACGCTCTGATACGCATGGCCGACGCCCAATACTACGCCGGCGATTATCGCCTGGCCCTGAAGAATTACACCACGGCTATCGAGGCCGGGGCCAACGATGCCGACTATGCCACCTTCCGCCGCGCCGTGATGTATGGCTTGGCCGGCGATATCAAGACGAAGCTCTCCGAGCTCTCGGCCCTGCCCACACGCTTCCCCAACTCCAAATGGCTCCCCAACGCCCTGCTGGAGAAGGGACAGACCTACACCGGACTCGGCGAGACAGCCAACGCTGTGGCCGCTTTCGAGCAGCTGCGCGGCTCCTACCGCCAGAGCGCGGAGGCCCGCAAGGGTATGCTCAGCCTCGCCATGGCTTATATGAAGGAACAGAACTTCCCCAAAGGGGAGGAAACGTATAAAGAGATCATAGCCAAGTGGCCTTCGAGCGAAGAGGCCCGCTTGGCCAACGACGACCTGCGCCGCCATTACTCATCTACGGGTGGCTTGCAGGAATATGCCGCGTTCTTGCGCAGTGTGCCCGAGGCTCCGCAGATCGACGCCTCCGAGATGGAGACCCTCGCTTTCGAGGGGGCCGAGACGGTGTATTCGGAGAAGGTGACTAATGTGGCTCTCTTGGAGAAGTATGTGGCCGATTATCCCAATGGCCGTTACCTCTCCCAGGCTCTCCTGGAGATAGCCACAGGCAAGGATGAGGCGGGCGATGCCGACGGCGCGCTCGATGCCATCGACGCCCTTATAGCGCGTCGCGAAGATTCTCCCGAGATTCCGGAGGCTCTCCTGCTGAAGGCCACTCTGCTCGAAGAGAAGGGCCCGGCTTCGCGAAAGGAGGCCACAGCCGCTTATCGCGAACTGGAACGCCGTGGCGGGGCCGATTATGCCGCCGATGCCGCTGCCGGAATCATGCGCAACACCGACAAGCCTGAAGAGCGCCTGCGCTACGCCGCCATCGTGAAGGAGAGCGGCGGTCTCTCGGCCGACCAGATCGAGGAGGCTGAATTCTATGAGGCCAGCGCGGCTCTCTCAAAAGGGGCCGACAAGGAGGCAATAGCCACGATGCGCCGATTGGCAGCCAACCCGAAGAGCCTCTACGGGGCCCGCGCGGCTGTAGAGCTCGGGCAGCACTTCCTCGACAATGGAGCTGTGGGCGACGCCGAGAAGGTGCTCACAGCCTTCACCGATGCCGGCTCGCCCCACGAGTATTGGCTCGCACGCGGATTCATAGCCCTGGCCGACGTGTATCAGAAACGCGGAAAGACCTATTTGGCTGTAGAATATCTCAAGAGCCTGCGCGACAATTACCCCGGCTCTGAGCTCGACATCCACGATATGATAGCCACGCGTCTCAAGAATTGGAAGTGACCACGGTGTTGAAGAAACCTTTTACGGAACTTTTACGGAAAAAGAAATCATGATGAGAAATCTCTCAAAGCTATATATCCTCTCCTCGCTCACTCTCTGCTCCCTCCCCGGGGCGGCGCAGCTTCATGAGAATATCAGCGTCGACGGCAAATACGTGCCCGAGGTGATCCGAGTGGAGCGCATCAACGCCTTCCCCCGCGCGTTGACGCAGACCCTCACCACCACCCCCATCGGCTACGAGTCGAAGGGTGTGGCCGCCTCCTTCTCCCCCTCTTTGGTGACGCTTCCGGCCACAGGCTGGCGCGCCTCGCGTGAGATCTCGTCCAATCCGGGGTATCTCGAATTGGGCGTGGGCAGCTGGCTCAACAGCACCCTGAGCGCGGGCTACCGGTTTGTCGACAATCAGTCGACTCTCTTCGGAATCCGCCTGCAGCATAATTCTACATCGCTCTGGAAACCAGACCTCTATACGCTGACCGACTATAATGTGAAGCAATACCGCTACGATGAGTCGCTCGGTCTCTACGCCTCCCATCTCTTCAAGGGAGCCGGACGCTTGGAGGCAGCCCTCGACTATCATCTCGGCTGCTTCAACTATTACGGACTCCTCCCTATCCCCACCGATGGCGATGCTCCGGGCCAGACAATCAACGATGTGGCCTTGCGCCTGAAGTGGAAATCGCTCATTCATCCCTCCACCAATCTTGAATGGGATGCGGGCTTGCGCCTGCGTCATTTCGCCTATCGGCAGATGGTGCGCCCCGAGATTGTGGATGTGCCCGGAGAGGCGTATAAGGCAGAGATTTACGGCCATGAGAAAGGGGGACGCGAGACTAATATCGGGCTCGAAGGGAGCGTGCGTATGCCCTGGGACAATGGCAGCTCGATCGGTATCGACGCCTCGCTCGATGTAGTAGCCGTGCCAAGGTTATTGTCTATAACTCAGACGGCTCCAGATTTCCTGTATTATGCTTCGGCTCCAGCATGGAATCCAACAATCAATGGAGAGCCGCTTATTTCAGATGAAACGTCCGGCAGCCATAACTACGGATTGCTTACACTCACACCCTACTATCGCTTCTCCAAGGGACTGCTCGACATTCGCCTCGGAGCCGACGTAGACCTTGCTTTCAATGCCGGCGAGAAGGGTGAGCGTTATCCGTTCCTGCATATCGCTCCCGACGTCAATATCGCTCTCCAGACGGGTCAGGTGGGGCTCTACCTCAACGCCACAGGAGGCACCACCCTCAACACTCTCGCCTATCTTCACCAGCTCGACTACTACGCGATGCCGGCGTTGCGCTCCACACGCCCCACGCACACGCCGCTCGATGCCTCTTTCGGCGTGAATTTAGGCCCGTTCTCGGGCTTTTCGCTCGGTCTGAAGGCTGCCTACCGCATTCAGCGCAATGTGCCGTTAGGGGGCTGGTATCAGGGCTGGGTGATGAATCAGGTATTCCCCATGGAGGGCCTGACCGGCTTGGGCGATTATACGATGCCCCTCTACGGCATGAACCAGGAGGGTATCAACCTTCACGGAGGCTCCGTGAGCGCGCGTATGGCGTATGAGTATGGCCGTGCGTTGAGCGTGAGCGCAGAGGGCTCCTATCAGCCTCAGGATGGGAAGAAGGGGTATTTCAACGGCTACGACCGTGCGCGCGTCACGGCGCGATTCAAACTCGCCGTGCGTCCTATCGAGCCGCTGCAGCTCGGCCTCAGCTACGACTATCGTGGCGTAAGAAAGATTTTCACCGACGCTCTCAACTTTCCCGACTTCAATTCGCTGCTCATCAATGGTGACGGCTTCGTGACCTACCCCTATCTGCGTCTACCCGACCTGACGATGCTCAATTTCTCCGCTTCGTGGGATTTCAGCGAGAAATTCGGCGTCTGGCTTCAGGCCGACAATCTGCTCAACCGCCACGATCTCCTTCTCCCCTATCAGCCGATGCAGGGGGTGGTGGTGATAGCGGGTCTGAAATGGCTTTTCTGAGCAACCAATTGGCCCTCTCACGCGTTTCTATCATAAAAACCGCATCCGCAAAATCAGAAAGGAAATGACATTAGCATATCTTAACGAAGACGACCGGGCCTACGGTCTGGCCGGTATGGTGATCTCTCTGGCAAGCCTGCACGCAATCGACCGTGTGGCGGAGGTGTGCCTCGACGCCGAGGGCCCGATGATTGAGTTTTCACACAGATATTATTTCCCCGGTTCGCCGAGCATCTCGCCGAAAGCGTCGTGGGATAATCTGGTACAGAATTTCCACCTCACCACGTCGATGGTGGTGGCCAATGTGCTGGCGCGCTCCATCGTGCGCATGCATGAGGAGGCTCCCGAAGATGTGATGAAGGAGATCTTCAGCGAGGTGGAACGCGAGGGACAGGAAACCTGCTCGCTTGAGGAAGATGAGATAGAGAATCTCTACAATAATGTGCTGATGCATTCGCGGCGGCTCTTCCGCAACCCGCGCCTGCATCCGGCCATCGACGAATTTGCGCGCGTCATATCGCGCAAGCGCCGGCTCTCCGGCATGGAGATTCAAGATGAGCTGACCCTGCTCCAGTTAATTTGACCTACAGACGCTCCGCTACTTTGTAGCGCGGGCGTTTTTTTACTTCTATATAGATCTTGCCTACGTATTCACCAAGGATGCCGAGGCCAAGGAGAAGCACACCGGTACAAAACCAGATGGAGAGCATAAGGGAGGTCCAGCCCTCGATTGTCTCGCCCGAGAAGTAGCGTATCAGGGTATAGATGCCGATACCTAAAGCTATGAGTATGAAGGCCACGCCGAGCCATGCGAGCATTCTCACGGGGCGCACGGAAAAGGATGTTATGCCGTCGAGGGCGAAGTCGAACATCTTCCGCAGGGGGTATTTCGACTCTCCTGCGCGGCGCGGGATGCGGTCGTAGTAGACAATCTCCTGGCGATAACCCAAGAGGGGCACGATGCCGCGCAGAAAGAGGTTGCGCTCGCCATATTCGAGCATGTCGCCCACGGCGCGCGCGCTCATGAGGCGATAGTCGGCATGATTGGCCACGCTCTCCACCCCTAAGGAGCGCATCGTGGAGTAGAAAGCCGAGGCGGTAGATTTCTTGAGCCAGGAGTCGGTATGGCGGTCGCGTCGCACGCCGTAGACGATATCTGCGCCGGCTGCATAGGCGGCAAGCATTTCGGGCAACACTGCGGGGTCGTCTTGAAGGTCGCAATCCATCGTGACGCAGGCGTCACAGTGCGGGAGAGCGGCTTCCATTCCGGCCACGAGGGCCACTTGATGTCCGCAGCGTCGGCTGAGGCGTATTCCCTTGACTGATGGGGAGATATGCTGTTTGATGGTTTGCCAAGTGGCGTCGGTACTGCCATCGTCGACGAACAGCAGAAAACTGTCGTCGGCCACCTTACCCTCCCGCTTCAGGGTGTCGAGCAGACGGGAGAGCTCGGCGATTGTAGTCGGCAAAATCTCCTCTTCGTTAAGGCAGGGCAATATGATGGCGAGGCGTGTCATGACAGGAAACGGTCTTTATCGCGGGTGCGCTTCTTTTCGAGCGATGCGTGGAAGGCTTCGGTGAGATCGACGCCCGTCTGGTTGGCCAGACAGATGAGCACCCAGAGCACGTCGGCCATCTCTTCGGCCAAGCCCTTTCGGAGATCACCCTCCTTGGCCACTTGGTCGCCGTAAACCCTGGCGATGACGCGGGCCAGTTCGCCGGTTTCTTCGGTGAGCAGGGCCATGTTGGTGAGTTCGGAGAAGTAGCGGCCGCCGATTGTGCGTATCCATTCATCCACAAGCTGTTGAGCCTCCTGTATGGTGGTAGTCATAATGCTGAATTTATTGCTGAGATGGTGTTAGGGTTTTGAGGATTGTACCCTCTGGGGCGACTTGAAGCGATACGGTTGAGCCTTCGATGAGCGGCAGGTTGTAGTCGACGTGCCCGGTCGGGAAACCGAACACCACGGGGAAGCCCGTCAGGCCGCAGCGATCGAGCAGGGAGGCGATCATCTGCTCCATTATGTCGAAATTACGGTCGGGACGATACTCCGTAAACTGCCCCACAATCAGCCCTTTGACGCGGCGTAGCGCACCGCTGAGGGTGAGGCGTATGAGCATACGTTCTACGGCGTAGATGGCCTCCGACACGTCTTCGATGAATAGGATCACATCTTCTCCCTCCTTCACGTCGAGAATGTCCCAGGGAGTGGCGGCGAGGCCGTTTAGCACGGCGAGGTTGCCCCCTCGCAGCACGCCCCGGGCCTCTCCGAAGCGGTTGAGAGGATGGGCAAGTACGGCGTAATCGGGTGTGAATGTGCCGTTTAAGATGCCGAGCAGCGCGTCGGTGGCGATATAGCCTGATTGTGGGTCGGAGGGGGTGTGATTGGGCGGGAAGTGGGTGAGATGCTTTGCCATAGGGGCGTGAAGGGAGACCACTCCGCTCTTCAGCCAGGCGGCGTGGAGAGCAGAGATGTCGGAGAAGCCCACGAGCCATTTGGGATTCTCGCGGATGAGCTGCTCGGGGATGTGAGGCAGCAGGTGTACGCAACCGTAACCGCCTCGCGCACAGAAGATACATTTCACGGCGGGGTCGGTCAAGGCCGTGAGGATGTCGGCGAGGCGCACCTCTTCAGCAGCGGCATACGAACCCACGGCCGGGCCTTGTGCCGAGGGTGTCACCACGACGTTGTAGCCGATCTCGTGTAGACGCTCCGCAGCTCCGGCCACATACTCCGGCTTCACGGTCGTGGCCGGCGAGACGATGGCGATGGTGTCGCCCGGTTGCAACGCCTCCGGCCAAATCATATCTTTCATAAATTCAGTATTTTTTGTTAGGTAGAAAGCACGGTCTTCCGTGCGTCAACGCGCGTCTTAATTCACCTGAACAGGTATACCTGTAGCCTTAGCG
Source organism: uncultured Sangeribacter sp. (assembly GCA_964525735.1). Taxonomy (GTDB): domain Bacteria; phylum Bacteroidota; class Bacteroidia; order Bacteroidales; family Muribaculaceae; genus Lepagella. The sequence continues at coordinate 24,358 of CAZGJH010000016.1, read as the reverse complement.
ATACGGTCGCCGATCTGAAGCATCTCATCGCGTTCCACTTTCACCAACTTCTCCTCCGGAGTAGAGCGGTCGAGGCTGTAAATCATGATCTCACGCGGCCCGATCTCCTTATAGGCCTCAATCAGCGCGTCAATCTCCTCAGGCACAGTGTTATCCACGCTCTCGCCGTTATGCTCGCCACGCAGAATCATGGTCTGTATGATACCCGTGCCGGCGAAGCGTTTCAGCCCCTCAACGACCTTCTCTACCGTAAACGACTTCTCGTTAGGACGGTCGATGAGGCGCATGGTGTGCTCCACGGCCGAGTCGAGTTTGAGGATATTGTTGTCGACCTTCTTCAGGGCGGCCTCGACTTCGGGAGAGAATATGCGGGTAGAGTTGGTGAGCACCGACACCTTAGCTTCGGGGTAAAACTCATCGCGTAAGGCGATTACGTCGTCGATAATACCCGGGAATTCAGGGTTGAGAGTCGGTTCGCCATTGCCGGAGAAGGTTATCACGTCGAGTTTATCGCCATTCTGCTTCATTTGCGAGAGCTTTTGGCGGAGGTCGGAGGCCACCTTCTGCCGGCTCGGCAGACCGGTAGAGCCTGCGCCTTGCGCATTGAAGCCCGCCTCGCAGTAGAGGCAATCGAACGAGCACACCTTACCGTCGGCCGGCGAGAGGTTGACGCCGAGCGAGACTCCGAGCCGCCTGCTATGAATCGGCCCGAAGATTGTAGAATGAAACAGCACAGTCTGGTCTTTTCCCATATCACATCAAATTAAACCATCAAAATT
>CAZGJH010000016.1:16788-23479 GCA_964525735.1 uncultured Sangeribacter sp. | reverse complement strand
ATTTCACTTTCTGCAAATTTAGCTCTAAACCGCGACATAACAAAATGAATCGCCCTCAAAAGCCCTCCACCCCCCTTCAAACGCCATTCAAACAGCATTCAAACGACTTTCGGACGCCATTGACACATCATTATCGCGCGCCCATCGTCATGCAATTTCACCATTGCCCTCCTACTGAATTACTTATTCTACAACAAGGGAGTATGGGAATGTTGAGCCGTCGGTTTTTAACGCAATTCAACAGTCAGTCCCATTGCTGCCACCATCCCCACCTATTCTTGCGGCCAGTTCAGATTGAATCATACCCGATTCCTTACGAGCATCCAGGAGAATCTGTGCATTATACTCCTCCCAAGCTTGAGTCTCAGCCTCCTTACGTCTTTCAGAGCCGGGGGCTCCAAATGTACGGTTGAGTTCCTCACTCACATTGTATGTCTGCATTTTTAATCAAAGTTGTTTAATGCTACAACATTTATGAGAAAAATAAGTTGAGAAGCTTGAGAGTTTCCATGGTTTTGTTGTACTGAAAACTGATTTTATTCATCAATTTTTTGTAAATTCGCAGTGTGGGAGTAAGGCCTTTGGCAAGGGCTTACCTTACTCAAAAAAATGAACATAAGATTGGTTGAAAGATGGCTCGGTATAACTTGTTACGGTTGACAGTGCTTGTGTTGACACTGTTGTTTGTCATGGGCGGATGTAAGCAATCATCTGTACATGACACACGTCTTATGGACGTTTACGAATTATCTGACTCACAGCCACAAGCCGCCATAGCCAAACTCGATTCAATCTGTTGTAGTGACCTATCGGATGCCGATCAATATTTCTACAACTTCTTAGAGGTAAAACTACGGGACAAAAGATATGTGAAACCATCAAGCGATGATTCCATTAAAGCTCTATTGACTTACTATGAATCTAATGGAGGTGAAAGGATATATCCTGAAGTGGTTTACTATGCAGGTCGCACCTACAGCGACCTGGGCGATTATCCCCGAGCTCTTGAATTTTACCAGAAAGCTCTTTCAGAACTTCCGGAAGAAGGGTGGGCTATGCATTTGAGAGGGAATATATTAAGTCAATACGGACGTCTGCTTAATCGATTCCGACTATACAAAGAGGCCATTCCGTACCTTGAAAAGAGCCTTGCAATCACTCGTCAAGAAAACGACTCTCTCAATATTATGTATGATCTCCAACTTTTGGGCCGAATAAAGATGGATGCAGACTATTTAGAGGATGCAAAAGGAAACTTCAATGAAGCACTGCAGATCAGTGAAAAATTCGGGCAGGCCGCAATAGCACGAAATCGGATGTATCTGGCATCAGTCGCTCTTAAAGAAAAGGATCTTCATAGAGCTCGCCAACTGATAAACGGCATTCCTGAAACAGTTTCTGAACATACCAAGGGGCAAGCGATGGCTTTAGCGGGACAGATTTATCACGAGGCCGGTATTTTGGATTCCACCTATTACTACGCCAAGCAACTCATAGACAGCCCCGATGAGAATTATTCGCGAAATGGCTATTACCTTCTCATGGGGGAAGACATGCGCGGTTACATCAACTCAGATTCCCTCTCAGATATTGCGATGGCTTATGGGCACAATGTTCATAAGCATTTTGATGAAAATGAAAGAAATCTTGTGTTGCTTCAACAGTCTACCTACAATTACACCATAGCACAAAAGGACAAAGAGGAAGCCATTAAGAAGAGCGAAACACTGAGATACTACCTCTTCATAGCTTTGGTAATCATATTGATTTTGGCGATTGGTATTCTTTTATACGCTCTGCATCGAAAGAGCCACAAGATCCGGCTATTTCAAGCAATCGGCTACCTGAGCCAATTGTTAGGAAGGAATAATAGAGATAGACTTGTAGAGGGAACAACCTCAACCTCTATTAAGAAACTTGAAACTACCGCTCAGTTACAGGATATGATTGAGAGCGTACTGACCAATCTTCAAAATACTTCCGAAACACCTACCAAGATTTCAGTGGCCGACCAAATTGTGCAGTCTGAAGCATATAGCTCCTTGAAAAATCTGGCCGAGGAACATCAATGCATAACTCGAACAAGCTCCCTGCTAAAAGATTTGGAGCAAGTGATTCATAAGTGTCATCCCTCTTTCAAAACTAATCTCTATACCATCACAGAGGGGAAAATGACACTCCTCGAATATGAAACCGCACTTCTTATGAAATGCGGCTTTAGCACGACAGACATCTCGGTACTGCTTTGCCGCAGCAAGAGTGCCATCACCCAGAGGAGGGAGAGTTTAGCTCAGAAAATTGTAGGGTTCTCAGTCGACAAAAAGACCCTCTGTCATGTAATCAACGTCCTTTAGAGCCCAATTTCCTCCATATCTGGCTAACCGAACCATAAAATTCATAGGTGAAAATTCGTACAAACAAGGGTGTTTTTCGTAAAATACGCTTCCTAAACTTTAACTTAACCAAATTATTCTTCTATATTAGAATCTTATGGTTAACTTTGCTTCATCACCTAACGCACAGTGTCTGGTTATCTCACAGGAGCCCAGACAAGGAAATGCGTCATGGCTTAGGAAACGATACCCTCAAATAAGGACCAATATCATATACTAACAAGAATAACAAAGCCAGTCAGCCTATGAAAAAAGTTTCACTACTGCTGTTCGGATTGTTTCTGACTCTCCCAGCATTCGCCCGCGACTTCGAATACGAGTACAAAGGCCAAACCTTAACCTACACTGTCCTCGACGAGGACGCAAAGACCGTAACAACAAAAGCCGGGGAACCATTGAAGACCGGCAACAAGGTTTCCGGAGCTATCGAAGTCCCCGCAGAAGTTTCTGACGGGGTTGTAAACTACACAGTAACCGAAATCGGAGATTATGGATTCTACGACTCCGGATCTTTAACATCCATCATGCTACCTATGAATATCACTTCAATCGGAGATGAAGCCTTCGGTAGATGTGGGTCACTCACCTCAATACAAATCCCTGATGATGTAACTTACATCGGCCGTGGAGCCTTCGAGGCTTGCAGGAGATTGCAGACTGTCACCATTCCTACGGGAGTCACCACAATCAATGATGAGACTTTCGACTGTTGCTATGACCTCACATCAGTCACAATTCCTATGGGAGTCACTTCAATAGGAGATGATTGTTTCGGAGATTGTTTTGTTTTGTCCACAATTACACTTCCTGAAAGTCTTAAGACAATCGGTGTCAGAGCTTTCTGTCGGTGTTTCGCACTAACTGAAGTTACAATTCCAGAAGGAGTAGAAACAATTGATGGAGCGGCCTTCTGGAATTGTATTTCATTGATGTCAATAACAATTCCTGAAAGCGTGACAACAATCGGTGAGAGCGCTTTCCTTGAGTGCTACGCTCTCAAATCGGTTGTTATTCCTGAAGGTGTTACTGTTATCGAAGACTGGACGTTCAAATTGTGTAAGGCCATGGTGTCAGTGACAATTCCTGAAAGCGTCACTAAAATCGGGGAAGAGGCTTTCGCGAATTGCTATGCCTTACAGTCTGTCACCCTTCCTGAAGGTGTCACTGAAATTGGAGATATGGCTTTCTGGCAATGCTCAGTAATAAAATCAATAACAATTCCAGAAAACGTCACTACAATACGCGACTGGACTTTCGGATACTGCCGATCCCTGACGTCAGTAACGATTCCTGAGAGCGTCACATCAATTGGTAAAGAGGCTTTCCGCGAGTGCATCACGTTACCCTCGATTGACATTCCGGAAAGTGTTACTTCGATCGGAGAAAGGATATTCATGTTTTGCACACAACTCTCCTCTGTAACTCTTCCTAAGACGGTAGCCTCAATTGGCACCGAAGCTTTCTACGGTTGTGAGGCTCTGACCTCAATCTATTATCCGAGTGATACTCTTACTGAAGGGAATGCCAACATCTTCCCAGAAGAAGCTTATGAGAATGCTACTCTCTATCTGACTGAAAACGGAGTGCTGGCGAGCGGGACAATTGATCCGTGGAAAAACTTCAAGCATATAGAAGCCTACGAACCCAGTGGCATTGACGAAATCGGCTCCGATTTCAACTATGATGACCCTACCGAGATTTACAATCTGAGCGGTATGAAAGTAACCGACTCCACAGACGATCTCGCACCCGGCGTTTACATCGTCCGTCAAGGCAACAACGTAAAAAAGATCTATAAAACCACCAAATAAATCTTTCGCGTAGAAGTGAAAAGAATTCTCTTAATCGGTATGTTGAGTGTCATCTTGGCCGCCTATGGTCAAGATGACCCTTACAAAGGTCCTGCCGAGCAGAAGGCGATAAAAATGGCGCATGATATCCTGAAAGTGTATTACCCTTCAGGAGATCTCTGTTTCTCGGACTCAATCTACGATTCAGATTGGTTTGGCCTGGGGAAAGAGGTAGATAAAGAAATTAGAGAAGAACTCCGTTTGATTACTTGGGTTAAACCCCCAGTCCTTGAGAAGCCTGTATATTCAAGTACTCTTTCTTCAATTTTTGGGCCAGATGCATGTGAATGTCGAAAATATGTCGCTGAATTCACTGCACCCTACAAGGGAGTAATAAGATGTGAGATTGTGCCAAGTAATGACAGAAAACCTTACTTTGGCCAAAAGCCTATCTTCCTATTCAAATTTAAAGACGATGGCGAGATTTATGAAATTTACAAACACATCATGCATATGTTGTGATGACCACGTTATGAAAAAGAGGTTATCTTGCATATTTCTGAAGGAAATACTGCCTTGGAATATGAAATGTAAACTATTATGCGTTTGCATAGGGTTGATTATCGGCACGTCCTGCATGCTCAGCCAAGCAGACGCACCTACATGTCACCCAACAAACAAGGATTTAGAAGATAGTGGAATATTTGTAAAAATTCCCAAGCAACCGACTCTCGTTTATAATGTTGGTTCTTACGCGTTGTGGAGTAAAATATCCCAAGATTCAACCTCGTACGTATTCTCATCTTGGAAAGATATGAAAACAAAACCCCTTGCCCCTTTTGACACTATAAGAGTCATTGACACTTGGCGTCCAATTATCAAGTGGGGATTAGATACTCTGCCAACTCTTTCAAAAGAAATGCAACCTATTTTCCTCCCATCTAATGTTCACCAGCATCTTGGATTGGACGTATACGACAATGGGGCTATAACTTTTACTAAAGAGTTTGATGTAATGAAATACGAGGGTCCAAATAGCGAGGAGTTCAATAAAAAGCTGATGAAGTTGAGCTGTTTAATGCTCTGGCTGTGCTTGCCTGATACAGAGCCTCGCAACGATCATCTCGACATGATCGAGCTATAAGAGTTCGATCTCTTCAGCAGTGTCTTTCCGGCCTGTAATAAGCATAGAAACAAAATTTGGAGAAGCAATGAGAAAATTAATGATTATTCTTTTGAATTGCCTCGTCTTTATGCTTATTTCCTTCTACAGTACCAGTTCATATGCCACTGGTACCCCTAATTATATACTCAGGTTATTTGATAATATGGGAGATTCAGCTAAAGAGTTATTACAAGATCACACTTGTCTTATTTTTACAAGAGGCCATATCGGGACAGAGTGGTCGGCTATCATTGAACAAGATAATGGCTACACTATCCTCTCAGGAAGCTCTGAGGATAAGGTCCCATATGAACCCAAAATCGAATATTTGGATGGTCGCAATGGTCTCCTTTCGTTTGTGATGGACACTGTAAGTAGCCGAGCAATAAGTAAAAATGTTGATTCTTTTGACGATTATGATCCTTTTCAGATGGAACTGACCCTATTATCTGGGAAGAAGGAAGTCATTCTCAAAATCAATCAAAACAAAAAATATCAGGGAGAAAACGCCCAGGTGATTAATGAAATCCTCGGAGAGATCATGTATTTTATGTTATGGAACCCATCTTCACAAGAACTTCGAAAACGATTGCCTATTCCAAACATTTACCTCTCATTAAGTCCGCAAGGAAATAACACATAATACGTACTTTCTGAATTTGACTAAATATCTTGTTTTAGATAAAATTCTCTTCTAAACAGAATTTCCAATGAGAAGATTATTCATTTTCATATTTATATGTGTCGCTTGTCTATATGCGGTAACAGGTTATACTGAGAATTCGGTTCCTCGTGAGAGGACCGAACTCTCAGTCGCTAAACGCCGTATATGCTTCTTCCTTAATGATGAGGAATTTGAAAATATTGTCGATAAACCTTGTATCGTATATAGGAGTGGCGATTACGGCTTAATATTATGGGCGATAGTTTACCAAGATGGAGACTCCCTCGGGATGGCTTATAAGCAATACAAGAAAAAGAAGAAAAAGTTTCTCTCAAAGAATAAGTGCTCGTTTGATACCACTGTATTTCTCCATAAGTACTCCTCGATATTTAAGTGGGGAATAGATTCCCTACCTGAAGTAATTTCAAAAGAGAGGATGGAAGAAAGAGAGCTAATCATGTGCCATAATATAAATCTTTACGTTTTCAGTAAGGATCAAGTGAGTTCTATTCCCTTGGCTTTCGACTATACATTCGAACATGAAGAAATCAAGATGAAGGTACAAAAACTTGTTTTCCTTCTGATGGGTTTATGCTGGCCAGATGATCGAAAAACTTTGCCTATACCAAGTGATGATTCGGGAATCACCCTACCCCTTGACAAATGGTAAGTGGCGGCA
>CAZGJH010000016.1:7291-16688 GCA_964525735.1 uncultured Sangeribacter sp. | reverse complement strand
GTGAAGAGAATATGCCGGTGCCATCCCTGGGGAGGCAGCGGTTATGATCCCGTGCCGTAACAATTACAACTCTTATGAACACAATTCTTGATATACATACTCATCACCCCGCACCTCAGCCCAACGCCGTAGTGTGCACAACTCCTGATAATTTCAACCCTATCGAAGGCCAGATATATTCTGTCGGCATCCATCCCTGGGACATCCAGGGGGAGATCTCGGAAGAAACCTGGGAGAAATTGGCCGAAGCTGCCCGCCATCCGCAAGTCGGGGCCATCGGCGAGTGTGGCATCGACCTGGTGAAGGGGGGCCCCCTCTTCAAGCAGATGCAGGTGATGCGTCGCCAGATCGACCTCTCGGAGGAGATCGGCAAGCCGCTCGTGATTCACTGCGTTCACGCCCACGACATCGTGATCGGCCTGCGACGCGACCTCAAACCTTCGCAAGACTGGCTCATTCACGGTTTCCGTGGCAAACCGACGATCGCCACGATGTTTATCGACGCGGGCTTCCGGATATCGTTCGGGGCCAATTTCAACCACGATTCGGTGGGCAAGGTGCCCAATGACAGGATTTTCGCCGAAACCGACGAGTCGGCCACCCCGATCGAGGAGATAATCACCCAGCTCTCGGCCCTGAAGGGGGAGGATCTTACCTCAATTATAGCCGCCAACTCTTCCGCTTTCCTCAAACTCAATTGAACCTCAACCCACTACCCTCACGAAATATGAAGACACTCCTGCTGACTCTCTCCCTGCTCCCGGCCGCCGTGGCCGCCCAATCTCTCACCCTCGAACCGATTCACTACGGCGACTTCTCGCAATGGATAGAACGCGGCATCACCGAATCGAAGGTGATAGGCGGCAAGCACAAGACTATCTACGAGATCGGACCCACGGCCAAGACCGAAGGCAACGAGCCTTACGTAAACGCGGGCGGGTCGCCCTGGGCCACGAGCAACGTCTACGCGAAGGTGGCCGGCGTGGTGAAGGGATCGAACACGGTGACGCCCTTCGAGCACGACGGCAACACGTGTGCCAAGATGGAGGCGAAGATGGAGGAGGTGAAGGTGTTGGGCCTCGTCAACATGGATGTGATGGTGGCCGGCACGATTTTCCTCGGCCGCGTCTTCGAGCCGATCACTTCTACCAAGGGCCCCTTCTCGAAGATGGAGATGGGGGTGCCATACAAGAAGCGTCCGAAGGCGTTGGTGTATGACTTTCAAGTGGATATGCCGAAGGAGAATGTGCGCACGAAGTCTACCGGTTTCTCTTCGAAGAAGACCCTCCAGGGGAGAGACAACGCCGAGGTGTATGTGCTGCTCCAGAAGCGTTGGGAGGATTCTAACGGCCGCCTGTATGCCCAGCGCGTAGGCACAGGCCGCGAGCGTTACGACCGACAGATACCCTGGACGAAGGGGCATGAACTCGCTATCCATTACGGCGATATCACCGGCCAACCGTTCTTCAAGCCCTGGATGGGGCTCCTCGCGGGCGAGAGCGCCTACTATGCCCGCAATTCGAAGGGTAAGCTTGTGCCCGTAGAGGAAGTGGGCTGGGCCCCGGCCGACGCCGAACCCACCCACGTGCTCGTGATGGCCTCCTCATCATGTGGCACGCCTTTCGTGGGCACGGAGGGGCTGACGCTATATATTGACAATATAGCGTTTGGATTTTGAATAAATCACGTATTTAAGCGTTAGTATTAATATACCTTGTTTAAGAGTTATTATTAATATACCTTGGAATCGGAACCCTGATTCCCTCTAAATACATTTTTACGGTAATGAAACTGGCAATCATAGGATATGGCCGCATGGGCCACATGATCGAAGAGATAGCGAAGCAGAGAGGCCACAAGATTGTGTGCATAATCGATGCCGACAATACGGTAGATTTCAACACCGACGCTTTCCGAAGCGCCGACGTGGCTATCGAGTTTACCACCCCCGGGACGGCTGTTGACAACATCCTCAAATGTTTCGCGGCCAAAGTGCCTGTGGTGGTGGGCACTACGGGCTGGCTCGACGCCCTCCCCGACCTGCGCGACATGTGCCTCAAGGGGGCCGGCACTATGATGTATGCCTCCAATTTCTCTATCGGCGTGAACATCTTCATGGCCGTAAACCGCTATTTGGCAAAGGTGATGAACGACTTCCCGGAGTATACCCCCTCGATGACGGAGATTCACCACATTCACAAGCTCGATCACCCCTCGGGCACGGCCATCACGTTGGCCGACGACCTCGTGAGCGAGGTGACGCGCCTCGACGCATGGCAGGAGCCCGACGAGAACGGCAAGACCGACGCCAACATGCTCCCGGTGGAGCATATGCGCCAGGGGGAAGTGCCCGGCACTCACATAATCCGCTGGGATTCTGCCGCCGACACTATCACGATCTCTCACGAAGCCAAGAGCCGCGAGGGCTTCGCCTTGGGCGCGGTGAAGGCCGCTGAATGGATCAAGGGGAGAAAGGGCTTCTTCTCTATCTCCGACATGCTCTCTGACGTGACCCACACCACCGGTATCTTCTAATCACAATCTCCCCGCCGTCATGAACAATCAATTCGATCCGGCCAATCCCAAGGCCGACCCTACCCGCCGGGGGATGAAGACCCTGCGCGAAAGAATACAACAGACCAAGACCACTCGCTGGATTCGCTTCGGCGTGGTGTCGCTCATATTTTTCCTCTGGGTGATATGGATGGGCAACCCCTGGCTGGGGCTCTTCTGGCTCCTGCTGCTCGACATCTACATCACGGCCTACATTCCCTGGACATGGTGGAAGGAGAAGAAGGGGGTGACGCGCACGGTGATGGGATGGGTCGACGCCATTGTCTACGCCCTTGTATTGGTGTATTTTATCTTCGCCTTCTTCGGCCAGAACTACAAGATACCCTCGTCGAGCCTTGAGAAATCGCTTCTCGTGGGCGACTATCTCTGGGTGAACAAGACAATCTACGGCCCGCGCGTGCCCCAGACGCCGATTCATTTCCCTCTGGCCCAGCACACCATGCCGATCATCAACACGAAGAGCTACATCGAGAATCCGCAGCTCGCCTACCACCGCCTGCCGGGGCTCCGCAGCATAGAGCGCGGCGATATCGTGGTGTTCAATTATCCGCAGGGCGACACCGTGACCCAGAAGATACAGAATCCCGACTATTACCAGATCTGCTACGATCTGCGCCGCAACGGCATCGAGAATCCGAAGGAGTATATCCAGCAGAACAAGCAGATTTTCGGCGACATCATCTGGCGCCCTGTAGACCGCCGCGAGAATTATGTGAAGCGCGCCATCGGTCTGCCAGGCGAGCGTCTGGCCATACGCAATGATACGGTATTGATCAACGGCGTGGCTATCCCCGACCCTGATAATGTGCAGTATAACTACATCATACCCGTGAGCGGCCCCATCGCTGAAGAGAAATGGCTCGACCTCGGAGTGCGCCTTGACGACCGTGGCAACGGCCCGATCGTGTCGGAAGTGACGGGCAGCCAGTATTACGACGTGCCCCTCACGGCCGAGATGAAGGCTACGGTGGAGACGTGGCCCGAAGTGAGCGGCCCGCTGCGCCGCGAGAGCTCCATGCCGATCTTCGACCTCTCGGGGATGTTCCCGCTCGGTGCCGATTACGGCTGGACGCGCCCTGACATGGGCGAGTTCTGGATTCCGCAACGTGGCGTGACGCTGCATCTTACCGAGGAGAATCTCCCGATTTACGAGCGTGCGATCCGCGTATACGAGGGCAACGACCTCCAGGTGAAGGATGGCAAGATATACATCAACGGCGAACAGACCGACTACTATACCTTCAAGATGGACTATTACTGGATGATGGGCGACAACCGCGACCGTTCGGCCGACTCCCGCTACTGGGGTTTTGTGCCTGAAGATCACATCGTCGGGTCGCCGATATTCATCATAGCTTCGTTTGACGAGGAGCGCGGTCTCTTCGACGGCAAGATACGCTGGAACAGAATCTTGCGCGACGCCAACCCCGACAAGAAATGGTGAACGCCCTGCCCCCCTATCTGCCCTCGCTCCGCTGGTATGCCGCCTGGGCCCGCGCTATTGCCGACGGCCTGGCCGACCATGAAGCGATAGCCGCGGCCAACAGAGCCACAGCGGTAAAAGGGAAGGATTACGTGAGGGCTACGCTGCCCGGTCAACTCCTGAGCGTGGCCATCGAAGGGGGGAGCGGACGGCTGAAGAAGGGGGCTACCAAGGGGAGCCTTGACGCTCTGGAGATTTCGTTGCATGGCAATTGGCCGCACGTGCATCTCGGCACATTGGAGGCTCTCTACGGCCGCACACCCTATTACCAGCACCTCGCCGGCGATCTGCGCCGGCTCATCGCGGTTCCTCCGGAGCGTTTGGCGGAGCTCAACCGCAGTCTGCACCGGCTGCTTACGTCGTGGCTACAGATAGCCCCGGCCGCTCCCGCGCCTGAAGCTTTGGCACGCGGCAGGGAGTTGCTGGCAAAGGTAGACCCTGATCTCACGATTCTTGACGCCTTGATGCGCGTAGGGCCCGAAACATCGCTGCTGCTACCCCACCTCGCGCCATCAACTCACTTGTAATCAGCTCGCGAATAATCAACAAGTTAAGATTTATCGATGAAACATCTACACGCCATATTACTGCTCGTAATCCTTCTGCTCTCAGGAGGAGCGGCGGGGCGTGTCGCGGCGGCCGAGCCGCAATTGTTGGCGTTGCCAGAAGTGGCGGAGCTCAAGATTCAGCCATTCAAGGGTTTCTATCGGTTTGTCGACGAGTATGGCGACACGGTGCGCATGACGATCTTCAACGACGTGACCGTCTTCCCGGCTCTCCGTTTCAAAAACAAGAAGCAGGAGGAGTTTTACTGGCGGACGGTGAGGGATGTGCGCAAGACTCTCCCCTACGCGAAATTGGCCTTCTCTGCGCTTACGGAGACCTACGAGTATATCCAGACCATCCCCGACAAGAAAACGCGTGAGGCCCACCTGAAACGGCTCGAAAAGGATATCGTGGAGCAATACAAGCCTGTGGTGAAAAAGATGACGAAAAATCAGGGTAAGATCCTACTGAAACTCATCAACCGGGAGACCGACCAGAACTCCTACCATATCGTGAAGGCCTTCTTGGGGAGCCTCCGGGCGAGCTTCTACCAGGCGATCGGGAAGATCTTCGGCATGAACATGAAGAGCGGTTTCAATCCCGACAAGAATGAGGAAGACGCTATCATCGACCGCATCGCCACCCTCATAGAGGAGGGGCAACTTTAACTGAGCTAACAAATTACCGGCCGCATACTTTCGAAAGTATGCGGCCGGTAATTTGTTATGAGCACTCCGAATCAGCGAACTACCTTGAAGGTCTTTTCGCCTTGACGAACGATAATCAGGCCGCGAGTGTTGGCGTCGGCTGCACGTCCGTCGGGTGTGAAATACTGTGCCGGGGCAGTGGGATCGAATTCCGCTTTGTCGCCAGCGACACTGTCGATGCCTGTCGACGAGAGAGTTACGTAGACATAGTCGGTCCATTCGCTGCTGCGGTCGTAGCCGTTAAGGTCGCGGCCAACCGACTGGATGCGCACTGCGTAGGTAGAGCCCTCGTTGAGGCCTGTGAATTCGAATTCCGTCTCCGTAGCATCAACCGTCACAGGAGAACCGCAAGGAACATACTGGGTGTAGCCGGCCGGAACCTCCTGAGAGATATAGAGATAGTCGAGAAGGAATGTGAGCAAGCCTTTCGACTCGAAGTGGATCGACTGGATGGGGTTGCCATTGGCGGCGAAATCGCCGTCGGTCATGTGCCACTCATCTTCTACCCAACCGTCTTCACCGATGGTAAGGGTGTGGCTGTTAAGCACATAGTGCTCGTCATACGACATATCGCGGTAAACGGTGATCACGTCGCCGGGGGTGCCGTAGATGCGTGTGGCGATGGTATATTTACCCTCGTTGCCGCTCAAATCGAAAGCCGGAGAGTAGAGATAGCCGCCCATCGGAGGATAAGGCTTGTTGCTCTTGAACGTGCCGATCATACCTTCGGCGATGCGGCCTGCGTAAGAGAAAGTTTCCCAGCCAGCCACTTCCGTGTAGGGATCGAGCGATGAAACCATCTGGGGCATGTCGAGCGTGCCCTGGTCGGCTTTGTCGAAATTGTCGTAGTAGACGTAGGCCACGCTTGCCTCGTCGAAGGTCTTCACCTCATAGTTGGAGACAATCACCTGGTCGGCCTTATAAGCTGTCGACCAAGTAGCCTTGTAGGAAGTTTCCGATGTTGCTGCCGCTTCAAGTGTGGCAGGGGGAAGGAAACCGTCGACGGTCATGATGGGGGTCATATCGCTGCCATCCTTCGAAGAGAGGAAGTAGAAATATGCGAGAGCGGGGTTACAGCCCTCAACGGTGTAAGACTCGCCGCTTACGGCCTGCTTCTCAGCCACATATTCGCGCTCCGCGTATTTACATTCGATAGCAGTGATTGCGAAGTCGCCCACCATCCCCTCATTCTTTTCGAATGAGATGCGGATGCCGGCGATAGTGCCCGAGTAATAGCTCAGCAGGTTGCCGTAGTCATATTCGCCCCCGAGGTCAACCAACTGATAAGCGTACGAAGTCAGGGTGAGACCTGTTGATTCGCCGTCCTGTTCGAGGAGGGTGAGTTTGAGTATAGGGCTCTTGTTGTAGTCGGATACGTCGTCGGTGCCGATCACCGTACCTTTGACCACCATATTGCGCAGGAAGCCGTCGGTACCCATTACGGTGATAGCGTCGCCCGTTTCGCTCATCAGCACAGCGTTAGTGCCATCTACCTCAGCCACAGCGTTTAAGCCGGCGTTGAAAGAGAGTTGGAAACGCGGTTCGAGAGATGCGGCAGCAAACATGTTGATCTTGCCGTTACGGATGATGTCGGCAAAAGTGACATTTTGCTCGCCGAGGTTGCCATTGTTGGCGAACACGGTGATGTCGGCTTCTGTAGAGCCTACCCAGTTGGCCACGAAAGAATCGCCCGTGTAGTCAGACCACGACAATTCTCCCGGCAACTGCGCGCCGGCGCTCAAAGCAGCCAGCGCCATCGCAGAGATTGCAAAAAGTTTCTTCATGAAAAAGTTGAATAATTTGGTTGATATTGAAGGTGTTTGAACTTCATTGATTTAGTGGAGGAGGAGGCGGTGGGGGCGGCGGGATTGGTCGGTGGTGATGATGTAGAGACCGCGGGGGAGGGTGAAGGTGTCGCCGCCGGTGACGACGGGGACGTGGAGCACCTGTCGGCCGGAGATCTCGAAGACGCGCATGTTGGTGTGCTGGCCATCGGTTATCACGGTGAAGCCGCCATCGAAGACGCCGACCATGAAGGGTGCGTCGGCCGCGACATCCTCTACGCCGGAGGTGGCTACCACGACGGAGTTGGATGTGGGCGACAGCAGGCCGAGGCGGGCTGAAACTACCGTGTACGACTCCTCGACGGCCGGATCACGATCTGTGAAGGTGATGCTGTTGACGGCACTCTCGTAGATCTCCAGTTCGGCGCCCTCGCCATAGTAGCGCACGCGGCTCACAAGATAGTAGTCGACTACCTCGGGAGCCTCTGTCCAGTTGGCCGTGTAGGAGGTGTCGGTCACGTCGGTGGGAGGAAGGGCCGTCAGAGCCGTCAAAACAGGCCGCTGAAGGGCTTCGCCGTGCAGGGTGACGCGGATGCTTTGTCCGTCGGGCAAGCCGCCGTCGTAGAGCAGCAGAGTGGCCGTATGGTCGCCAATCTCCGTGGGAGAGTATACCACGGGGAGCAGGTAGCCGTTGCCGGTGTTGATTGAGGAGGCCGGGATGGAGGTAGTGGCGATCGAGAACATATTGCGATGGCTACCCGTGAGCCTCAGCGAGAGGGAGCTCGTGAGATTCGCACCGTCTATGCGGAGCGAACGAGTGTAGGCCAGACCTTCCGCACCCTGGCCGAAGTCGAGATACTCCCCGTTGACGGGGGCGATTATCTCGGGATCGCCCGTGATGGGGGGCGTGATCTGTCCGCCTTGCTCGGCGAGGAGGAAGGTTTCGTCGGTGCGCGTGCCCCAGACATACTCGGCCAATTCGGGGAAGTCGACGTAAGGGTTGCGATTGCCTTGCGACTTCTCCACCTCATCGTTGCGCTCTATCTCCTTCTGACTCACAGGGTCTTGGCGCGACCATTGCAGGAGCATGTTCACGGCCCAAGGCTGGAGCGTGGGCCAGGGATTCTGCTCATACATGTAGGTCACCACCCAGGGGAGGTCGTCGTAGACCGTGGCCATGTAGAAGAAGGCGCGGGCGAAGTCGCCCTTGTATTCGTCGGCCGGTTCGAACACCTTGCCGCTGCCACCGCCCTGGCCGGTGATGGCTGTGCCCACACGCGAGCAACCGTTGTCGAAGGAGCTCTGCCCTACCACTCCGAGTGGATAATTGAGCTTCGCCTGATTGGCGGGGCCGTCGGAGGGATAGAGATTCCACATGTCGCTGTAGGCGGGGGTATACTCCACGCTGCCGTTAGACTTCCACCACGACTTGGGCACGGCATGCTCGCGCTGCATCTTGTTGGCCGAGAAGCTCGTCTTGGCCGCTTGTCCGGGGAGGATGAGATAGATATTATTCGAATACATATCCCACCAACGCTTGCACATATCGCCCGAGCCGTTTTCGTAGAGCTCAGGATATACGTCGGAGTATTCCCAATAGATCGGGAGGTCGGAATAATTCAGTTTCTGATGTTGCTGCACACATTGCTTCGCGGCGGCCTTGAGGGCCTCGCGGCTCTTCCCGTCCATAGCGTCATAGTATCCGGGAGAGACAACTGCCTGCGCCGGCAGGAGAAAGCCGAGGCAGACAGTTGCTGAAAAGATCTTATGGAATGTCATGACAATACAAATATCACATTATCATTCGATTACATATTCTGTAACAGATTTCATAGCAGCCTCCTGGCCGAAGTATTTCTCGATGTTGCCCTTGAGCTTCACCTTCTTCAGCAGGATGGAGGGATTGTTTTTCAGGCCGAGTTCGGCGCGCACGGCAGCAGGGAGCTGCACGGGGATGCACTTCGAAGCATCCTTGCAATCGGCCGATGGACCGAACAGGAGGTTGGTGTTGGTATAGTCGGCACCGTCGCCAGGGAGTCCGAAGGTAGCTCCGGAGTAAGACATGCCGTCGATGTAACCTACCACGACACCTTCAACCCAGACTCCGGTGCCTTTGGCTGTGCCGGCCACAACGGCTGCCACATCGAAGGGATTCGAATCGGAACCGTCTCCCACACCGGGCGTGGGAACGTCGGGAGGAGTGACGGGGGGAGTGTCGCCACCATCTACCCACGCGAATTCGGTGAGCGATTTCACGCCGGCCTGACCGAAGTATTTCTCAAGCGAGCCGCACACCTTCACCT
>CAZGJH010000016.1:0-7191 GCA_964525735.1 uncultured Sangeribacter sp. | reverse complement strand
GTGGAGTAGCCAGAGTTGCGCACGGTGAGTTTCAGCTTGCCACCCTCCTGCTGGATGTAGCGGTTGGCGTTCTCCTGATAGGGAGCGTAGGTGAGCTCTCCCCCATCTTCGAACGATGCGTTGCGGAACTCCACGAGCTGACCCTGAAGGCGATACATCTCATCGCCGGCCGTGGGGAGATCGTCGATATTCTCGATGAGGCAGTAGATATTCTCCGCGGGGCGTGTGGCCGAGGGGAATATGTAGGAGGTCTGCGGCGCGGGAAGGCCGTGGAGCTGCGTGTGGGTGGAGAATTCGGCAAACGACATGAACGTGAGCTGGTCTTCACCATTGTAGGGCTCGCCGAGCCAACCGAGCTGGATGAGGCCGTTGTATTTGCCAATCCAGAGCCCAGCCGTATTTATCACCACTTCCTGGCCGAGGTGATAGTCGGTGTAGAGGCTCGCGCGGCGAATCGTGATGGGGAGGGCCGAGGTTTCATCCTGAATCACAAGACTCTGGTAGATATTGCCCGTGGCGTCTGACGACACTACCCTACCGCTGATTATGATATTGTCGTCGGCCGTGAGATTGTAGGCGTTTGTGGCCTGATATGCTTTCTTGAAGTCGGCCAGAGTGGTGTTGGCCTTGAGAGAGGCCTCGGGCACCACGAGTCCCGGATCGTCGAAGCTGTTCTGACAGCCCTGGAGGGAGGCTGCGAGGCCGAACAGGAGCGCTATGTTAAAAAGAGATTTCTTCATATTTCCAAAAGATTTTAGAGAGATCACTGGGCTGCAACCTCCTCATAGAGCACGGGCAACACTCCGCGCATATCGGAGTAGGCTCCGTAGCTGCCATATTGGGTGTCATACTGTATGGTCTTTCCCATAGCCGTGTTGGTGATGGTGAATGTGCCGTCGGGGTTGGGGCTGACGGTGAAGATCGTGCCGGGTTCCGTGGCCGAGTCGGTGACGTTGAAGCTGTTGTATGTGCCCGTCAGATAGATGTATCGGCCGTCGGGCTGGGCGATGGTGTAGCCGCCCTCGACGGCTGTGAATACGAAATAGCTCGAAGCGCTCTTGAAAGAGAGCTCGTCGTTAACGGGGTTGACATCCTCGATCTTGAGGTAGCCGTAGGAGCCTGTAAGCGGGAGGGCCATCTTGTTGCCCGAAGCCACCATCACATATTTGCGGCCCGACTCCACCTTAGTGGTCTTGCGGAATACGGCCGGCGGGAGGGGCTTTTCGGGCTCGATGCCCACCTTATCCCAGGTGTAGGCGCTCACGGAGCGCACGCCGTAGACGGAGCAGTATTTCGAGCCGGTAGTGCCCTGGATAGTGACGAAAGCGTGGAGATTCTCGGGGTGATCCTTGAGGTTGAGGGCGTTGCGCACGGCTCCGGAGGGGAGCTGCACGGAGATGCACTTTGTCCAGTCGGTCTCGTCGGGTGTAGCGGCCATCACCATGTTTGTGGCCACTGTGGCGGGCACGGTGAAGCGCGTGGAGAGCTCGTTCATGACGTTGGTGACGTCGACGTCGATCCAGCCGACGATGTAACCGCTCACCCAGGGATCGGAGGTGAGATTCTCGTTGACGGCTCCGAGCGAAGCCTGATAGACGCTCATAGGATCGTCCCACTCCCCGCTGCCGATACTCTCGATGCCGCCGGGGGGAACGGGCACGGGAGGCTGGGCATAGTCGCCCGTGCAGGCGGCAAGGCCTGTGGCGGCCAGCACGGCCATGGCTATATGTTTGATAATCTTTCTCATTGTGTATGTGTGCTATTTAAGATCAGAACCGGATACCTACGTTGACGAAGACGCGAGCGCCCTGGGCGTAGACAACCTTGTTGGGATATTTGGAGATACTGTAGTTGGTGTAGTCGAACTTGCCATCCTGCCAGCCGCGCACCTGCACGTTGCGGTTGTTGAGCAGGTTGTTGACCGACACGTTAAAGTTGAGCGCGCCCCAGCGGGTGTAGATCATCTTGCCTACGGAGAAATTCATCACGAAGCAATCTTTGAGCTTATCCTGGGCTGTGATCTCGTCGCGGCGAGCAATATACTCCTCTTCGGAGCTGCAGAACTTCCAGAGGCCGGGCATCTGCTCGTGGCGGGCGTAGGAGACGTCGTAGTAGTTGTCGCCCATCCAGTTGGCGTTGAGGTTGAAGAACCAGCGGTTGATGCTGTAGTCGACGGCCAGGCTATAGGCCTGCTGGGGAGTGCAACCGATGTGGTAGTTGCGGAGATACACCTGACGGACAATGTCGTCTTCGGCACCGTTCTCATAGCTGCGCACGCCCATGGGGTTGTTTTTGTACTGATAGCGGGAGTAGTTGGCGGCAGCCGATACGGAGAGACCGGTAGCGATCTTGTATTCAAGGCCAATCTCAATGCCCTTGTATTCGGTCTGCATGCCGTAGACCACATAGTTCATAAACGACATAAGGTCGTAGTCGAAGAAACCGGTGTGGCGGATAGCGTCCCATACCTTTGTATAATAGCCTGTTACGGAGCCGCGGAAGCGGGCATAGTTCCAGGTGTAGGAGAGGTCGCCGGAGAGGAAACGCTCCGATTTGAGACCCGTGACGGCGTCATCCTTGATGCGTGCCGAGACGTAGGCGTCGTATGGACGCGGGGCGCGTGTGCCGTAAGAGCCGTGGGCCACGATATAGTTGCGGCCATTGATCTTGTAGGTGGCGCCGGCCTTTAGCGAGGCGTTGTCGAAGGTGTGACGCTTTCCGGCACCGTAGGAGTTGAGCGGCGCGCGACCGTTCTGCATGTTGCCGTAGCGCATAAAGTTGGTGTAAGAGATCTCCAGACCGTAGTTTACGTCCCAGTGGGTAGTGTTGATCTGATTCTGGAGCCACGCTTTGGCAGTGACCTGACGGATGTTGTAGTCGTAGCCGAACACGTCGCCATCCTTGATGAGGCGATCGGGGTTGCGGAGGTCGTTCTGAAGGATGTCGGTAGAGTGGCCGAAATCGCGCTCAGAGTATGTGTCGATGTCGCGCCAGAACTCGCCGCCGAGCAGATCGGCCATCGTCTTGTAATAGTGGGCGTTGGTGTAGTTGAAGCTCACACCACCCTGGAGGGTCATTGTGGAGTTGAGGCGATGATTGAGGTAGGAATTTAGCATCCAGGAGGTGAAGTCGCTATGGTTCTCCTCGAGGACCGTGCTCGACTGTCCGGCCCATTGCGGGTCGCGGTCGTAATTGTCGCGGTTGAGGAGGTTGCCCTGGTAGATTCCGTTCCAGTCGATCTGGCGGATGCTTTCGTCGGTGCGCCAGAGATCTGAGATGTAGTTATACTGAGCGAGCTGTGCGTCGTAGAGAGCGGGGTCGCTGTCCGGATTAGCCGTGGGGGCCCAGAAAGAGGGCATATTGCGGTAGTAATCAGGAGCCGGGCTGTAGCCGTAATAGTTGAGGCGCGTGCTGGCGTAGGCGTTGTGGCGGAAGCCGGCGGCGGTGTTGAGGGTAGTGCCGAGAGCAGGTTTCCACACCCAGTTGAGGGTCACGGAGGGGTCGTAGGAGGTGTTGACGCGTGCGCTGCGTTTCTTGCCGTTAAACCAGCCCCAGGAGGGGTTGTAGAGGTTTGAGCCGGCGAGGTCGTAGGCCTCCTGGGTGGTGGCTCCGGCTGTAGCGCGCTGCGTGGGGGCGCCCCAGGTGGTGAGGTTGAGGCTGTGCTGGTTGTTGAAGATCTTCTGGAGCGACATCGCGTAGCCGAGGGAGTTGTACCAGGTGCCTTCAATCACTCCTTCGGGAGCGTAACGCCCTATCACGGAGGCAGAGAAGGCCCAGCCGTTGCGCGTCACGCCAGTAGAATACTGGAGCATGGCGCGGAGCATGTAGGAGGAGTTGGTGTAGGAAACGTTGCCGCGCACGCCCGGGGCATAGTCGGAAGCGTAGGTGGTGAAGTTTTGCGCGCCGCCGATGCTGCCGAAACCGTAGGCCGCGGGAGCCATGGCGATGTCGGTGGTTTTGCTGCGGAAGGCGCTTGAAGTGAGGCCGCCAAGACTCGAGAAGGAGAACTGGCCGCGCATTGGATCGTTGAAATTGATGCCGTTGACGTAGACCGACTGCCAATTCTGCTCCAGACCGCGCATGCGATAGTAGAGTATGGAGAAATTGTAGTTGGCCATCTGATAGAATACGTCGTCGGTGGCACCTTGGATAGTGCCGACCGATTGGATGAGTCCTTCGTCGTCGGCGATCTGCTCTTCATCAAAGATGAAATCGTCGCTGTTTAGACTGAACTCCTCCGTTCCGTTCTGATTAGCCGAGAATTCGGGCTTGGCGGGCTCAGGAGATTGCGCGGAGGCAGCGAGGGCCCACAGGAAAACAGGAATCAGGAAAGACTGTTTTTTCATTTTCAATATGATAAGGTAGGTAGATTATGGAATCGTTACTTAACTTCCTTGATGAGGAAAATCTCGGTTGGGAAGTGGTCGGAATAACCGTTGGTCCAGACGCCGCCGGAGAAAGTGCGGTGAGGGTATCCCTTGTATTGGCCGTCTTCCTGCTTTAGGAAGGGCTTGTTGAGCACCTCGGCGCCGTAGAATTTCACTCCGGGGAGACCTTCGAGCAGGTTGTAGTTGATAATGATCTGGTCGAAGAGGTTCCAGGCACCGCGGTAGACGTAGGAGCCGTAGCCCTGGTCGAGCTTCTCCCAGAAGGGGTTGAAGTAGCCCCCTTTCTTGACATCTTTTGCCTTCTTGCGGGCTCCGAGCACTTCGGCACAGCTCTTGTTGAAGGGGTCGTCGTTGAGGTCGCCGAGAATGATGACGCCGATGTTGGGGTCGGTGGCCATGAGCGAATCGGCAATCTCGCGAGAGAGCTGAGCTGCGGCTTCACGGAGCCAGCTGCTCTCCTTCTCGCCGCCGCGACGCGAGGGCCAGTGGTTGACGATCACGCCGATCTTGGCGCCGCCGAGTGAGCCGACGACGCACATCTGGTCGCGGGTTTTGAATTTGGGGAGCTCGGGCACGAAGAGGCGATGGTTTGTGACGTTTTCCACCTTGAAGAAGCGGGGGTTGTAGAGGAGGCCGACGTCGACGCCGCGGGCGTCGGGGGAGTCGTGGTGGACGATCTGGAGGTTCCAGTTTTTGATAGCGTCCTGCTTAACGAGGTCTTCGAGCACGGATCGGTTTTCGATCTCGCTCACGCCGATGATTGCGGGGCCCATGGGTGTGGTCTTGGTAGTCATCTGCGAGATTGCGTAGGAGAGGTTTTTGAGCTTGGATCGGTATTTGTTGCCGTCCCACTTGTTTTTGCCGTCGGGGGAGAATTCGAGGTCGTACTTGCCGTTGTTGTTGATAGTGTCGAAGAGGTTTTCGAGGTTGTAGAAGGCGACGCCATACATTTGATAGCGTTTCTTCTGGTTGTCTTGGGTCTTCGGGTTGTCTTGGGCAAGGGCGCAAAAGGCCGCGCCGATCGAGATCAGCGCGGCCATAGCGACAGCGAAAAGCCGTAAACGTTTCATATCTTGGAGGTTGGAGTGAGTGATCGATGGTCAGAAGAATTTCTCGCTTTCGCCGGTCATGGTAGCGAGCAGGTTGTTGGCCAGGGAGCTTGCGCCGATGCGGAAGAGGTCTTGGTTGAGCCATTCGTCGCCGAGCACTTCTTTTACGACGGCGTAATACATGAGGGCCTCTTCGGCAGTGCGGATACCGCCGGCGGCTTTGAAACCGACTTTGCGGCCGGTCTGCTCGTAGTATTCCTTGATGCAGGAGCACATCACGTAGGCGGCGTTGAGCGAGGCGCCGGGATACATTTTTCCGGTGGAGGTCTTGATGAAGTCGGCTTCGCTCCACATTGCGAGGATTGAAGCCTCTTTGATGGCCTGGGCTGTCTTGAGGGCGCCGGTTTCGAGGATCACTTTGAGTTTTGCACCTTTGGCGGTGTGTTTGAGCTCGATGAGTTCGTCGCAGAGCTCCTCGTAGTTTTTGTCGAGGAACATTCCGAGGTTCATTACGACGTCTACTTCGTTGGCGCCACCGGCTACGGCGAGGGCCACGTCGGCCACCTTCACGGCGGTGAAAGTCTGACTGGAGGGGAATCCGCCGGCCACGACAGCTACGTCGACGCCGGTGACTTCGAGAGTTGAGCTTACTACCTCGGCGAAGTTGCTATAGACGCAGATTGCGGCCACGTTTTTATACTGGGGGTAGACGTTGTCGAAGTCGTTGACTTTCTGGGTAAATTCGGTTACGCTGGTCTGGCTATCTTCGGAAGATAGTGTGGTGAGGTCGATGGAGCTGAAGAGGAGCTGCCACACTTCGGGGGATGCGTAAGATGGAGCTTTCTCCACGATTTTGGTAACTGCGGCTGCCACAGCAGCGTCGTCAGAAATCACCTTACTGTCGGCGATAGCTTTCTGATATCTGTCCATAAATTCTGTTTTTTTATTGATTGTTTCGTATTAAATTTTTTTCTGTTTGTTCGCTGTTTGGGAGCTGACGGAGCTTACGGCGGGGCTGGCTTTGCTTTACGCATTGCTGGCGCGGCTGGCTTTGCTTTACGGCGTGGCTGGCTTCGTAAGCTTTTGTCAACTCCTTCTGTAAGAAGAAACAGATTGTAGAGGAGTCTTTCACCACAAAATTAGAGAAATTTTTTAAATTGGCATAGCAGAGAGGTAAAAAAATGTCATTGCTTAAAAAAAGAAGGGCTGCCACCGAGCATTGACACTCGATAGCAGCCCTTGACTCCTTTTTTCGGAGTTGTATGTAGAAGGCGCCTTCGCCTTCTTCGATCTTACGGGAACCCTGATATTTATGAGCTCGCACGCGTGAGTTGGTTTAATTTCCTGGCTCTCATGGGGAAATGAGCGGGAGTTTATTGGGGCTATTTGGGTAGGCATCATAGGAGGAAGCACTCGACTCTTAATGCCGTTTTCGAGGCCCCTCGACAGTAGAACAGACGGTTATGAAATCCTTTCTTTTAAGCCCTTACGGGCTTGCGGGATAACTATTGACCTCTGCCATAGCCTGTTGGCCACCATCTTGGGTAGCCGGGAGGGGATAAGACCACACATGCCCGGAGGGAAGATAGATGCTTGCTACAGTCATTGCCGGACACTAAATAACCACAATACTTCGCCGATGGATGCATCAATTTTGTCCTTGTCCAAACGGACGGTGCTCAGTGTGATCGCACATGCCGCGTGCAGCATCGGCGCGGCAGCGGTGCGGGCCTGGCACTTCCGTCTCGAGAGGC
>CAZGJH010000015.1:32995-34829 GCA_964525735.1 uncultured Sangeribacter sp. | reverse complement strand
GCTCGGTGGACGCGAAGAATCGCGTCCCTACTGCATTGCGGTCATACTGCATTGCGGTCATACTGTGCCGAAACACAGGTCTGCTGCACGGAGGCGCGAGGGCGCGCCTCTTCCCAGTCAGCTCAGAGACGCGCCCAACGGAGGCGCGGGGGCGCGGCGCGCCCCGTGCAGTCAGCTTGGCAGGTTATTTGGAGGGGAGGCGGAGGGTGGCGGCGGGGAGGGAGGGAGCCTTGGCGGTGAGGCGGGAGATGCCTTTCTTTTTGCCGGATTTGACGGCTACGAGGGCTCGGCCTTTCCAGGTGGTGGCAGAGGGTTCGGAGTAGATCTCCTGCGATTTCAGGTCGGCACTGCCGGCTCCTTTGATCTGGGCCGGACCGCTGATGGTGAAGTTGACGGGCACAGCAGCATCGGGCACCACTCGCCCATCTCTGTCGACTACCTCTACCTCGACAAAAACGATGTCTTGATTGTCGGCTGTCATCACGGTCTTGTCGGGTGTCAGACGCAGTGCAGCGGGTGCGCCGGCGGTTGCGAGCGTCACTGTCTCTACTTCGTTGCCGGAAGCGTCGAGACCTGCGGCACGCAGTGTGCCAGGTGCATACGGCACATCGAAAACGGCGAGGCAGTCGTTGGCCTCACCAGCCTCCTTCTCCCCTATCAAAGTGTCGTTGAGATAGAGGCGCACTTTCGGATGGCGACTCATCACTTCGACCTGCACGGGTTTCCCTTCGTGGCCGCTCCAATTCCACGATTCCCAGGTGGGCCAAACGCTCCACATAGTAGTGACAACCTGGCCATAGTAACCATCCGGTTCTCTCACAGCCATATAGAGTGTCTTGTCGGGATTGTATAGCATATCGCGATAGTGCGAAACGGGTTTGCGCCAACCGGTGATGTCGATATCGCCGCAATATGCACCATGCCACGGCCACAGTTCATTCTGCCAGTGCTCCCCTTCCGTCTCGCCCTTGTAATGATAGCGCCCGATGCCCGATTCGCCGAGATAGTCGATGCCCGTCCACACGAAATCACCGATCACATAGGGGTTCTCCTTCACCTTGTGCCAGTTGCCGGCGGCATGCTTGGGATAAGACTCCGTCTGCCACATCACCCGTTCGGGACAACGCTCATGGTCGCTCTCCGACTTATGAATCATGTAGTTGTAGCCTACGATATCGAGAGCTTCAGCGTGCGGATCGAAGATTTCCCAATCGGAATCCCAGGCGCAGAGAGCCTCAGTGACAGGACGCGTAGGGTCGAGCCGACGACACTCGCCGGCCAGTTTGCGGGCACTCTGCACCACCTCGATCTTCTTGCGCTCTATCACTTCGTTGCCGATGCTCCAAGCCATGACAGAGGGATGGTTACGATCGCGGCGCACCATATCGCCTACATCCTTCAAAGCCCATTCGTCGAACCATAGATTATAGTCGTTGACATTCTCATTCTTATGCTCGCGCCAGCCATCGAGAGCCTCGTCGATGACGAGCAGTCCCTGACGGTCGCACTCATCCAGAAATGCGGGAGAAGGGAGGTTGTGGCTCGTGCGCACAGCGTTGAAGCCTGCATCTTTCAGCAGCCTTACCTTGCGTGCCTCGGCAGCATCGTAAGCGGCCGCTCCCAATATACCGTTGTCATGGTGGACACACGCTCCGTTGAGCAAAACCGGCTCACCGTTGAGCAAGAAACCCTCCTCAGCCGAATAACTGATGGTGCGTATGCCAAACGGTTGCTGATACGAATCGATCGTCTTCCCATCTTTCTGAAGCTCCACATCGAGAGTGTAAAGCGAAGGGCTCGACGGGCTCCAAAGCTTCGGGTCAGGCACTTCGAG
>CAZGJH010000015.1:0-32895 GCA_964525735.1 uncultured Sangeribacter sp. | reverse complement strand
GGCTCCAAAGCTTCGGGTCAGGCACTTCGAGCGACACGGAAACCGGCGCCCCTGCTACCGAATCAATAATCCGGCCAACAATCACTCCGGCGGGATCCTTCACCGTCAAGACAGCCGACAAACCATCAGTCGCCTGGCCCCCAGCAAGTTCGAACGCGACATCTACCTTTGCCATCTCCTTGCTAACCTCAGGAGTAGTGACGAAAAGCGACCACGGGTCGATGCTAACCGGAGATGTAACGATATGGCGCACATGACGATAAATGCCTGAGCCACTATACCAACGGCAATTCTTCTGATGCGAATTGTCGACGAGCACCTCGATCTCATTGTCGCCAATCTTAAGAAAGGGAGTGATGTCGTAAGTGACGGTAGAATAGCCGTAAGGACGGAATCCGACCTCCTGACCGTTGACTTTCAACGTCCAACGCTCGTAGACACCCTCAAACATCAGGGAGTGTCGCTTGTCGGCCAGATCGGCAGCCGAAAGATGGAGCATCTTCGAATAATGTCCCTTGCCAGTAGGGAGATACGCACCGTCGTAACCGGCGGGTGCGTTGCGATCGAAGGGCAGTTCGATACTCCAATCGTGCGGGAGATCTACGGTTTTCGTCACAGGTTTGAGCTGCGAGGTGGAATCTGGTGTGAGCGTGAATAGCCAACCGTCGTCGAAGAGACGGCTCTCACGTGCGGCGAGCGACTGAGTGGCCAACAAAACCATAGCGCCACCCAAAAGGAAATGTGGAAGTTTCATGATATATAAATACTGAGTGTGAATTTTCAAACTTGAATGAGGCGCCCTTGAATCAGCGTGGATCGAATCAGGCAGCCTTTGTCTCTACCGTGATGATGACATGCGGGCAGAAGGCCTTGCACATGGCAGCCTTGACGGCATCTGAGATTGCCTCGGCCTGCTTCAGCGAACTATCGGAAGGCACTTTCACCCCGATATCAAACGCGAGATTATGACCGATGCGACGAGTGCGCAAGTGAGTGATCTCCATTACGCCAGGCACATTCTCAACGATGCCCACGGCCTTGCCCACCTCCTCATCGGAGAGCGCGCGCTCCATCAACTGGGCGAAAGCCGGACGGAAAAGACGTATGGCAGGCACGATGATAAACACCGAGAGCACAAGCGAGGCAATAGGGTCGAGAATGCGGAAACCGACGCCGAAGAAGTGGGCGAACGTAACGCCTATCAGAGTTGCGATAGAGGCAAACGCATCAGAGCGATGATGCCAGGCGTTGGCCACGAGAGCCTGACTATGTTGCTTACGACCGGTGTAGGTGTAGAAGCGGAAGAGGCCCTCCTTACACGTCATGGCCACGAGCACCACCACAACCGTCCAGATATCGGGCTGCGGCAACTCCTCGCCGTGGAGATAGCCCACGATCGACTCCACACCCTCCCAGGCAATGTGGCAACCTACCACCACCAGGAAAGCCGAGATAAGGAATGAGGAGAAAGTCTCGAACTTACCGTAGCCGTAGGCGTATTTACCATCGGCATGGCGATAGCTGAGACCCACGAACACGAGCATGATGATATCGGCCGCAAGGTCGTTGAGCGAATGGAAACCGTCGGCCACGAGCGCGTCGCTATGGCCGAAATAGCCGGCCGAAAGCTTCAGGGCCATCAGCAGGGCATTGACCACGCAGCCGATTTTCACAACACGCCTGATGGTCTTGGCCGACCCTTCATTTTCGTCGGGAAGTATGTCGGAGAGAGTTTTCTCTTGTTTATGCTGTCTCATAGAAATTATTGGTAGAAGCCCATAGGAGGTGCAAATTTAACAAATTCCCGTGAGAAATCCGCGTCTGGAGCGATTTTTCTTGAAAACGAAATTTTCATTTGCGCGATTCAATTTTTTTGCGTAGCTTTGCAAATAGAAAGGCAACCCCCGCAGATATCGCCAATCTCGGCCACTGTTGCTTATCAAAAAGTATCTAACAACCCACCATATACCCCACTCAATATCATGAAGAAGAGCAAACATCTGTTATTGGGCGACGAAGCCCTGGCACAGGGAGCTATCGACGCCGGTCTCTCGGGAGCATACGCCTATCCCGGGACCCCCTCGACTGAGATCATGGAATACATTCAGCACTCGCCCGTGGCGCGCGAAAGAGGTATCCATTCACATTGGTCGTCAAACGAAAAGACGGCCATGGAGGAGGCCCTCGGAATGTCGTTCTGCGGCAAACGCGCAATCGTGGGCATGAAGCACGTAGGGCTCAACGTGGCCGCCGACCCCTTCGTAAACTCAGCGATGACGGGCGCCAACGGTGGCTTGCTCGTGATCTCGGCCGACGACCCCTCGATGCACAGCTCGCAGAATGAGCAAGACTCCCGTTACTACGCCGACTTCGCCATGCTCCCGGCTCTCGAACCCTCGAATCAGGAGGAGGCCTACCAGATGGCGGCCTACGGTTTCCAGCTTTCGGAAGAGACCGGACTGCCCGTGCTCGTAAGAATGGTGACACGCCTGAGCCACAGCCGCGCAGTGGTAGAGACAGCCGCTGAAGCCGCCCCGGAGAATGCCTTCCATTATCCAGAGCACGCTCGCCAGTGGGTGCTCATGCCCGGAGTGTCGCGCCAGCGCAACAAGGTGGTCACGGCCCAATTCGAGGAGCTCAAGAAGCTCTCGGAAAGCTCTCCCTTCAATCGCTTCACCGATGCCACTGACAAGCGCCTCGGCGTAGTGGCCTCAGGCATAGCGATCAATTATCTTGAGGAGGCGTATCCCGACGGAGTGCCCTTCCCGGTGGTGAAAGTGTCGCAATATCCCATACCGGCCGAGATGATCGGGCGCATGGTGGAGGCGTGCGAGAAGGTGCTCGTGCTCGAAGATGGGCAGCCCTTCATCGAGCGACAGCTGCGCGGTGCCCTCAACCTCTCCGGCAAGATTCTCGGCAGACTCTCGGGAGAGGTGACCCGCACCGGCGAACTCACACCCGACAATGTGCGCGAAGCTCTTCGCAATGCCCTGAGTGATGGCCACGGCCTAAAGGAGGAGAAACTGAAAGGGGAAAGCAGCGTGACCCGTCCGCGCCCGCCGGCCCTCTGCCAGGGTTGCGGCCACCGCGACGTGTATCACGCTCTCAACGATGCCCTGAAGGGGTATGAGAGTCCGAAAGTGTTTGGCGATATCGGTTGCTACACGCTCGGCTTCCTCTCCCCCTTCAACGCAATCGACACCTGCGTAGACATGGGCGCCTCGATCACAATGGCCAAAGGAGCGGCCGACGCAGGCCAGCATCCCTCGGTGGCGATAATCGGCGACTCCACCTTCACCCATTCCGGCATGACCGGACTGCTCGACGCTGTGAACGAAGACAGCGACATGCTCGTGATTATCTCCGACAATCTCACCACCGGCATGACCGGCGGCCAAGACTCGCAAGGCACCGGCAAACTCGAAGCGATCTGCCTCGGCTTGGGAGTGAACCCCGAGCATCTGCACACCATCGACTCGCTGCCGAAAAACCATGAGGAGATGACCGACCTCTTCCGCCGTGAGATAGACCATAAGGGTCTTTCGGTGGTAGTTTCGAGAAGAGAGTGTATCCAGACGGCAAGACGCCATGCATCCAAGAAAAAGTAAAAAACAGCACCATGAAAACAGATATCATACTGGCCGGCGTCGGAGGACAAGGCATCCTCTCGATAGCCACGATAATCGGAGCCGCAGCGCTTCGCGAGAATCTCTTCGTGAAACAGGCCGAAGTGCACGGCATGAGCCAGCGCGGCGGCGACGTGCAATCTAATCTGCGCCTCTCCGACCGCCCCATCGCTTCCGACCTTATTCCACTCGGCGGGGCCGATCTCATCATCTCTCTCGAACCGATGGAGGCCTTGCGCTATCTCCCTTATATGAAGCCGGGTGGCTGCATCGTGACCAACACCACGCCCTTCGTAAACATTCCTGACTACCCTTCGGAAGAGGAGATAGCCGAGGCTCTGAAAGCCGCAGGAGCCGATGCCGACTTCCCGCTGAAGGTGGTGAGCCTCGACATGGATGCCATAGCCAAGCGCGTGGCCTCTCCGCGCTCAAGCAACATGGTGCTTTTGGGTGCGGCCTCCCCTTTCCTTCCGCTCAGCATGCAGCAGCTCGAAGATGCCGTGGCAGCCGTGTTCGGAAGCAAAGGTGAGAACGTTGTGGAGCAAAACCGTAAGGCTTTGGCCGAAGGGCGACGCGCCGCCGAAGAATTATTGCGTAACTAAAAAAATCACCCGCCATTATGTTACCGATTTCAGAAATTCGCCTTGACGAAATTATAGCCGCCTTAGGCATCACCGATATACGCACGGCCACGATACGCCAGATCTGCGCCCTCGCCGCAGCCTTGGAGAAGGAAGCCGAAGAACGCTTCATTCATCTCGAATTGGGCAATCCCGGATTGCCGGCCAACAAAGTGGGCATGGAGGCCGAACGCAACGCCCTCACCGACGGCGTGATAAACCGCTACCCCAACATCGCCGGCATTCCCGAGCTGAAGAAAGCGGGTTCCGACTTCGTGAAGGCTTTCCTCGACCTCGACATCGCCCCGACGGGGGTGGTGCCCACGGTAGGGTCGATGCAGGGGAGCTTCACGATGATGCTTCTGCTCAAGCAAAGGATTCCGGGGAAAGACACGATGCTCTTCATACACCCCGGCTTCCCGGCACAGGCCAACCAGGCCAAGATTTTAGGCATGGAGACCGTCTCGCTCGACATCTACGATTGCCGCGGACCGAAACTACGCGAAGCCCTCGAAGAGATTCTCTCTACGGGTCGCGTCACGGGTATGATCTACAGCAATCCCAACAATCCGGCGTGGACCAACTTCACCGAAGAGGAACTCCAGATTATCGGCGAATTAGCTACAAAATATGACGCCATCGTGATGGAAGACCTCGCCTATATGGGGATGGACTTCAGAACGTATACCGGAAAGCCCTACAGCGCGCCTTACGTGCCGAGCGTAGGGAAATATACCGACAACTATATCCTTCTCATATCGGCCTCGAAGATATTCAGTTATGCGGGTCAGCGCATTGCTATCGTCTGCATGAGCGACGCCGTATACCGCCGCCGCTACCCCTTCTTGGAAAGCTTCTACGAGATGCCCAACTTCGGCGAATCGTATATTTTCGGCGTGCTCTACACAGCCTCGTCGGGCACATCGCACACGGCGCAGTATGCCATGGCGGCCATGCTTGAAGCGGCCTGCAAAGGTGAGGTGGATTTCGTGGCCGACAGCAAAGAGTATGAGCGACGTGGCCACAAGGCGAAGGAGATTTTCAAGAACAACGGTTTCCACGTGGTGTATGGCGACGATGCCGGCTCCCCGATCTCCGACGGCTTCTTCTTCACGGCCGGATTTGACAACATGAGCAGCGACGAGCTCCAGATGGCTCTTCTGCGCCACGGCGTGGCCTCAATTTCGCTTCCTTGCACCGGCAGCCGCCAGAATGGCGTGAGAGTGTGCATCTCCGTGATCGGCTCGGATGAAGATTTCGACCTTCTCGACCAACGCTTAAAGAAATTCAGAGATGAGTATCAGGGAAAAGCATAAGGCCAACTATATGACGGCCCAGGAGGCGGCGCGCCTCATCGAGAGCGGCGACCATGTATACATTCAGGGGAGCACATCGATTCCGGAGGTGCTCGTGGCGGCTATGGCCGACCGGGGCGACGAGCTTCGCGGCGTGACGCTCTATTCGGGTTTCGCCGTAGGAAAGGGACCCGCGCCCTACTGCCAGGAGAAATACCGCGACTCATTCCTTGTAGACAGTTTCTTCGTAAACAACTCCGTAAGAGAATGGATAGCAAAAGGATATGGAGCCACAACGCCCCACTTCTTGGGTGATGTGCCGCGACTGATGCGCGACGGCACATGGCGTGTAGACGTAGCACTGATCAACTGCTCGATGCCCGACGAGAATGGCAACGTGAGCTTCGGCGTATCGGCCGACGTGGCTACGGCAGCCGTAGAGTGTGCCGACCGTGTGATAGCGCAGATCAATCCGCAGATGCCCTTCTCTTACGGTGATCCGGTGATACATATCTCGCAGCTCACGGCAGCAGTTGAGGTGGACGATCCGTTGGTGGAGGTGCCCACAGCCGTGCCTTCGGAGAAGGAGATCAAGATCGGCAATTTCATCGCCGAGCATATACCCGACGGAGCCACACTCCAGATCGGCGTGGGAGGCATACCGAACGCCGTGATTCGCGCCCTGCACGATCACAAGCACCTCGGGCTGCACACCGAAGCTATGACCGACGGCGTGCTGCCGCTTATCGAAGCCGGAATAATCGACAACTCCCAAAAGCGGGTGATGCCCGGCAAGTCGGTAGCATCGCTCGCGCTCGGTTCGCGAAGGCTTTACGATTACATGGATCATAACCCCGACATCATCATGAAAGATGTGGCCTGGACCAACAATCCATTCACAATCGGACAGAACCCGAAAGTGATGTCGATCAATTCATGCTTGGAGATCGACCTTACGGGTCAGATCTGCGCCGACTCGATCGGTGAGAAGATCTACTCCGGCATCGGGGGACAGCACGACTTCGTATACGGTTCGTCGCTCAGCGAAGGTGGCAAATCGTTCTTGGCGATGACGGCCACTACCAACAAAGGGGTCAACAAGATAAAACCTGTGCTCACAACGGGGGCGGGCGTGGTGACCACCCGTTTCCAGACCAACTTCGTTGTGACGGAGTATGGAGCCGTAGATCTCCGCGGGCGCAATCTTCCGGAGCGAGCAAAGTTGCTCATCTCGATCGCTGCTCCCGAATTTCGCGAGGAGCTGGAACGCGCGGCCGCCGAACGCTTCGGCTACAGTTTCCTGCGTCTGAGATAGTTTATCGGAGGCAGGGTCAGATGCTGCCCGTTTGATAGAAACGGAGCACACGAGCCCTCAGAAGATATTCATAGAGAGCCTGGATACCAGTCACTTCCGTGCGGAAAAGATTGTTTTTCGCCTGCTCATAGTCGGCCAAAGTCAATCGCCCGAGATTGAAACGCTCCTGGGTAGCTGTAAACGCGAGTTGACTTTTCTCCAGCGTCTCTTGTGAAGTCTGATACCGCTCAAAGGCTCCTTTAGCTTGGTAATAAGCGAGTTCTATCTCTTTGCGGAGATCGCTTGTGCGCTGATCGAGAGCGAGCTGAGCATTGACCTTCTGAAGCTGCGCCCGGCGCACCTGATTGCGGGTAGAGAAGCCGTCGAAAATCGGGATACGGAGCGAAAACCCCACATAGGTAGAGAAATTATGGCGCATCTGGCTGCCGAAACTCTCATGAGGGAAACCGCTTACGGTGTAGAAACTTGAGCCTAAACCGGCATTGAAACTTAGCGAGGGTAAATATCCGCTTTTAGAAAGCGATATATTACCCTCGGCTACTTTTATAGCCTGCCGGGCACCCCAAAGGCCGCTGTTGATGGTTTCGGCTCCGGCAAAAACCTCCTCGGAGTTAGGCAACACGGGATGAGAATCTTCGAGGGGCGCCACATCGAAGCCCTCGGCCGAAGGGAGCTGAAGCAAGGCTGCAAGGTTTACCAGGGCTATCTGAACGTCGTTGTCGGCAGAGACCACTTGCAGGTTGTCTTGAGCCGCCACGGCTTCAACGTCGTAGAGAGTGGCTTCAGCCACCTTACCCGCCTCTACGAGAGCACGCTGACGCTCCACCTCGAAGCGTGAGAGCTCAGCCTGCGACCGGCTACTGCGGGCCACTTCCTTGCAATAGAGCACCTGCAGATATTGCGACATCACATTGAGGGTCAGGTTTTCGCGTGCGCTTCCGCTTTCATGAAGATACTGCTGAAGCGAGAGTTTGGCCACATTGACGCGGCGGTATTCACGCATACCTTGAAAGAGGGGTAGTCCGAAACTGACACCCCACTGCGTGTTGGATGTGTTGCGGTCGGCGTAAGTATTTTCGGAAGTGAGGCCACGCCCGAAGTTGAACGATTGCGAAGCCGAGGCATCGAGTTGAGGTAGAAAGCCGTCGCGGGCCTCGGTGAGCGTCATCTCGGCATCCTTTACGCGCATATCAGCCTGTTGGATGGTAATATTATGGCTGACAGCATAATCTATGCATTGATTGAGCGTCCAAGTCTCAGCTGAAAGCGACCCGCATATCAGGAGGGCCGCTCCAAGAAAAAGGTGTTTCATCATTTTTGCTCTCTATCGCGTAAGGGGGTGGTAAGGGTAAGGTCGGAATTTTTCACTTCAACCATGAGGCCGTTTGAAAGACCGGTAGTGATCTCACGACGGTCGAACTTTTGGGAGGGAACGGAGTCGGTGAGCACGTAGACATAAGCTTTATCGCCTTCGTATTCTACCACACCCTCCGACACTGCCAGAATATTTTCGGCTTTCTCCAAGATAATGTTGGCGTTGGCGCTGTAGCCGGCTCTCAGGTTGGCGGATTTGTCGGCTGTCAAGGCCGCTTTCACCTCGAATGTGTTCGTGCCGCCATCGTCAGATGCCATCGGTGCGATCTTCTCGATTGTGGCCGGGAAGTCGGAACCTGAGATCGCTCCGACAGCGATGCGCACTCCCATGCCTTCGCGGAGAAGGTCGACCTCCGTTTCATCGACCTTGCCACGGAAGATAAGGTCGGTCATATCAGCCACTTTCGCAATCGTAGTGCCATCGTTGAAAGTGTTGGCCTGAATTACAGACGAACCAACTTTTACCGGCACTTCGAGCACAACGCCAGTGACCGTAGAGCGCACGAGAGTGTTGGAGCCCTGGGCGTTTGATGCTGACACGCCGTCGCGCACGATAGTAAGTTGATCGGCAGCCTGTGCGTATTCCCTCTGGGCACGCTCGTAGGCAGCTTCATCTGTTTCGTATTTCTCGCGACTCTCATACTTCTTTTCGTAAAGCTGGCGTGTGCGTTCGAAATTACGTCGAGCCTCTTCGAGCGAGATCTTGGCCAGCTCCACACGGTTGAGGGCCTGGGAGAGTTGGGCTTCCTCGGGAATCACCTTGATGCGGGCAATGATGTCGCCGTTGTCGACGTGGTCGCCCGCCTCGACGAGAATTTCGCTGATAATGCCCGAGATCTGCGGTTTGATGGCAATTTCATCGCGGGGTTCGATCTTGCCGGTGAGCACCGTGGTGCGCTCAATCGTCTCCGTAGAAGGGTAACTGAGAGAGTAGACTTTTGTCTGGGCCTTCGAATTCATGTAGAGAAAGATGAAAGTCGCGACGAAGATGCCGCAGACAATCACGATCATCAGTACTTTGAAAAACTTCTTCATATCGGGTTATATTTGATTTTGCTATTTGGAGTTGAGAGCTTCTATAGGTTTAATTTTCATAGCTTTGAGCGAAGGGATGAGTCCGGCGAGCGTACCTAACAACACGAAGATACCGAGAATGGCCAAGGCTCCCGTGAAGCTCATCTGGAAGCGTGCCTCGGCCACCGCGTCGGCCGGGTTTGTAGCGTGTTGCATCACGGCGAGCACGATTGCCGCGAAGCATATGCCGCCCAGACCAAACAGGAGGGTCAACGCGAGGCCTTCGCTCATCACCTGCACGATAATATCGGCTGGAGTGGCGCCGATAGCGCGCCGGATTCCGATTTCCTGGGTTCGCTCCCTCACGATCACCCACATGATATTGCCGATTCCGATCACGCCTGCGATGAGTGTAGACAGACCGATAAACCATGCGAGAATGTCGATGCCGAGGAAGACGGTATTGATCTTTTCAAACTGCTCGGCAATGTTTATCACCCAGGCAGCTCCCGAATCGGCGGGATGGATATCGTGACGGCGATAAATCAGGGTGCGGATGCGGGGCAAAACTTCGGAGAGATCTACCGACGGCTTGGCTGTGAGCATAAGAAAATCGACCTTGTCGCCGTAGCCGTAAACGCGGCGGAAGGTGCTGGAGGGGATCACCATTCCTTCGTCGAGGCTGCCGTTTAGTTTGATTTCGGAGATGTCGCCGCACACGCCGATAACGGAATATGGCGTATGGCCGATTTCAACGAGGCGGCCGAGCGGACTGCTTCCGTCGGGGAAGAGCTGGGAGGCCACTTTCTTGCCGATCACCACTACCCTACGCTCGTTTACAACATCGGCTTCATTTACGAAGCGCCCCTCGTAGAGTTTCGGTTCAAGAATCTTGGTGTAGTCGGCCTCGGCTCCTATGAGTTGGCCTGAATAACTGTGGCGTCCATTGGAGGCGCTCATGCCCCACCGCTGAAACGTAGGCACAAGCGCTTCGAGCTGGGGGAACGAGGTGCGAATCATCGCCACGTCGGCCATATTCATGGTCCAGGCGCGCCCTTTCTGATAACCCTTGTATGGGAGAGTGGTGCGTTCGGCCACGATGCCTCCGGTGTTTGAGGCAAACCCGGCGAAGTTGCGTCGGAGCATGTCGCCGCCACCACGTGCGCCGCTCGTGAGCAAAGCGAGCATCGCCACGCCCCAGAAGATTCCGAAGCCCGTGAGGATGGTGCGCGTCTTGTTGCGCAAGAGTGTGGCTCCGATCTCCTTCCAGTTTTCTATGTCGAAGATTGTCAATTTCATTTGTTTTTTGGTTTTTAACCCATGGGATTGTTCTTCTGTGGCAGTTGTCACTCGTCGCGGAGGGCTTCTACCGGTTTCACTTTCAGCGCTTTCAGGGCGGGGAAGAGACCAGCCAACGCGCCGGCCACGACGAGCACGGCCGTGACTTCGAAAGCGATTGCCAGACTGACGGTAGGGTTGACAAACGGTCCGTCGTTTCCGATGAAGTGGGCTATAACTTGTGTCAGCACGGTGCCGATCACGATGCCGAGATAGCCGAAAAGAAGCGTTATCGCAATGGCCTCAGCCAAAATCTGAGTGAGGATTTTGCGCGGTTTCGCACCGATGGCACGGCGAATGCCGATTTCATGAGTGCGCTCCCTGACGCTGACGAACATGATGTTGCTGATGCCCACGATGCCGGTGAGGAGCGTAAGGATACCCAACACCCACACGGAGATATCGAGGATGCTTACGGCTTTGAGAGCCATGAAGAAGCCTGTCAAAGAATTGGAGATGTAGACGGCACGTTCGTCGGCGGGATCGAAGTCGTGAATTTTGGCAAGCGATTGCCTCACCCGAGCCTCCGCCTCTTCAGCCTCCTCCTGGGTATTCACATTTTTCAGATTTACAGTCAATTCACCGAGATTGTTCTGATCTGATTGCATAAGCCGAGCGGTGGTGAAAGGGATGAACACCTCTCGCTGCCAATAGCTGTCGTATACCCCTACCACTGTGAATGTCAGACCGTTGAGACTCACCTTTCCGCCGTAAGCGTCACGGCCGTCTGGCGGGAAAAGCTGCTGGGCATAGTATTGCGGAATCACCATTACCTTGCGCTTCTCGGTCATATCTCGATTGTTGATAAATCGGCCCTCAAGCATTGTGACGTTGCCGAAATTATCCCACACTTCAGGGTAAACTCCTGAGTAACTCTGATTTATCCTCGCTTTGGCCGTCTGCATGGAGCTTCCGCCGTAGATTGCCGACGAGGTTTTTTCGACGATGTCGGGAGAATAGGCAGGCACGCTGTGGAGGTCTTTTTCGGTGATTGTGATTTGTCGTCCTTCGCGATTTCCGTTCCACGGCATGGAAGTCTGTCCGCCCCAGACACGGATACGCGAATCACTGTCGCTCAGCAGGTTGGCGTCGAAAGAATTCGTAACACCGCGAGCCAAGCTGAGCAATACGATCAGCATGAAGACACCCCACGTGACGGCTATGCCGGTAAGAAACGTGCGTGTCTTGTTATTGCGGATTGTCTGTAATATTTCGTTGATAAGATCCATCATAGCCTATGGTTTTAGCTCAGCATCAGCGGGATACGGCGGGAGAACGTTTGGCGTAGGTTCGATAACACCGTCGACGATACGGATGAGCCTGTTGGTCTGGGCCGCGACGCCGGGGTCGTGAGTCACGATTACGATCGTCTTCCCCTCCTCCTCATTGAGTTGGCGAAAGATAGCCATCACATCTTGCGAAGTCTTGCTGTCGAGCGCGCCCGTGGGTTCGTCGGCCAATATGAGCGAAGGGTTCGTGATCATAGCTCGTGCGATAGCGACACGTTGCTTCTGGCCGCCTGACAATTCACCGGGGAGATGGTGGGCACGGTCGGCCAGGCCCATGCGATCGAGCTGCTCCATAGCCAATTTGTTGCGCTTCTTTCGAGACACTCCCTGATAGAATAGCGGGAGGGCTACATTTTCAAGCGCATTCTTATAGTTGATGAGATTGAATGATTGAAACACGAAGCCTATCAATCGGTTGCGATATTCTGCGGCGCGGTTTTCCGAAAGATTTCGGATGAGCGTGCCGTCGAGCCAGTAGCTGCCCGAGTCGTAGTTGTCGAGAATGCCGAGGATATTCAGGAGTGTAGACTTTCCTGATCCTGAGGCGCCCATGATCGAGACGAGTTCACCGCGGCCTACGGTAAGGTCGATACCCTTCAACACATGAAGCGGCACGGCACCTTCGTAAGTTTTGTTGATATTTTCGAGCTTAATAATTTCATCCATAATAATTTTGACATTGGCTATCAATCCGACTGCAAAATTACAATCACTGCTCCAATCAGGCAATACCCTTTTGGGTATTTTTCGCCTTTGTTCTAAAAAAGTTGCCACTCACATGCTCTTTTCTGTTGAATAAAAGTTTGTAGGGATATTTGGTGGGTAAAGAAGTTTTTTGTAATTTTGGCCGTTGAAGAATAGCTACGGCGTTGTTTTGGGCTATCTTCAATGATTATTATATCCTATTTCGGGAGCTATGAGCTTCGTTTGAGGAAATGATAATCAGCAGTTTAACTAATAACCCTTATCGATTATGAAGAAACTTTTACTTTCTACAGCTCTTGCAGCGGGTGCCGTATTCTCATGTGCGGCGGAGGGATCGGTATTCAACAATCCCAACAATCACGCTTATTTCGGCGTGCGTCTGAGCGGCGACATCGTATGCCCCGGGAAGTTCAACGTTAATGTTGGCGGTGTGAAAATTGGACAGAAGGCGTTCAAGAATGGCGGCGGCTTTGAGGTAGGCGGCATCTACAACATCCCTGTAGTTAGCAATCTCTACATCGAACCGGGCCTGAAGTTCTTCTACAACTCTATATCATATGCCGACGACTATCGGGAGGCAATGGAAGATGAAATGGATAGCCCAGTGAAGAGCATGGATTCCAGAAAGCTTGGTCTGCGCATACCTGTGATGATCGGTTATCGTTTCGATTTTACCGACGACCTGAGTGTTCAGGTGTTCACTGGTCCGGAGCTGGAGATTGGTCTTTCCTCAAAATCATATATAAAAGGAAAGAATTTCGATCTGTCGGAGAGCAACTATGGTGATGAGGGAGGCTTCAAGCGTGTGAATTTCTCTTGGGGCTTCGGTGCAGGTGTCAACATCAAGAAGTTTTACGTAGGCATTTCTGGCGATTGTGGTCTGGTGAATCTGCTCAAGGACATCGACAACGTAAGCTACCACGAGAGCCGTGCGGCCATCACCCTCGGCTATAACTTCTAAGCTCACCTCCTGCGACTCCTCTCCTAACTCCTTAAAATAGGCAAAATTACACAGAATAAAAACTTGACGAATAAAAGGTCAAGTTTTTATTCTGTATCATTTTGTAGCATTTCTTTTGAGATTTGTCTACTAATGTAGAAATATACGCCTCTCGTTTCGACAAGCATATACGACATAAAAATATGAATATAAGCTGAAAACAATAACTTATTAAGGGGTAAGTGGATAGAAGCGAAAGAAGTGAAAACCGACAATAAATATTTGGTAGATAAAATAGTTTTTTTTAATTTTATGCACCAAAAATATGAAGTATGAATAAGAATCAACTAGATTATGTGACTTGTGTCATAGGTGCTTTGTCTTTGAAAACAGGCAAAGCCTGCTCTTATATATATAAACAGCTTAAAGCAGCTGGTTTAATTAAAGGTTACTTGGTTTATGCCTATGATGCCCTCCATACCTTAAGTTTGGATTATGTAGCTGATGATGTTATCAAAATAATGAAAGAAAAAGGATTCTCGTTATGTTAGTATATCATACCTCTGACTCCCAATTTGAATTGCCTGATGTCGTACATTCAAGAGACGCTCTTGATTTTGGTAAGGGTTTCTATGTCACCCGCCTTAAGGAACAAGCTGCCCTATATGCCAATAGATTTCTTGGCATTGGTAAAGATGCGTTCTTGCATACCTTTGAATATACTCCATGTGATGAAATGAACGTGAAAGTATTTGAAACATATGATGAAGCGTGGCTTGATTTCGTTTGTGGGTGTAGAAGTGGAGATAAAACCTATACAAACTTCGACATTATAGAGGGAGGAGTGGCCAATGACAAAGTTTTCCGTACTGTTGATTTATATATGAGTGGAATCTACAGCAAAGAACAGGCTCTCAAGAAACTTATTTATGAAAAGCCTAATCATCAACTTTGCTTCATAACTCAGAGAGCTATTGATAAATGTTTAAAATTCATTGAATATAAAAAACTTTAATTATGGATAAGGCTAACAGAATATTACAAGATATGAAATATACGCGTATCATTGAAATAATTGCAGACAAAGAACAGATATCCATTGAAAATGCAATGGATATGCTGTACACCTCTCCGATATTTGAAATCATCGATAACGGCACGGCAGATCTCATTTGCAGAAGCGACCTCTACCTTGCTGGTGAGATTATACGATACGCTTCCGAAACCTCTACAAAATATTCAAAATAAAAAATTGACCTTTTATCGGTCAATTTTTTATTTTGAACTATTTTTATATCTTGCTAATTTTCAATTCCCTAACTGTTCTATCGGTCAAAATCGGTCAATTTTTTTCGATTGACCGATTAAGCCTATATTCCACCTCGAACTTCGAAATATAAGAATAAAAAAATCTCAATAACATATCAAATAATAACGAATACTGATTGTTTATATTTATTTTATGATAGGTTAAGAGATTTATATGGGAATGTGTACATGTTGGGTCAGTTGAGATGTTTGTCAAATCGAGGAGCGAACATGTCTATGTCACGTTGAGGCAATCCTAGTCGCTGGGCTTCTTTACGCCACGTTTGCATGGCACTCTTTACCTCATCGATAATATTCTTGGCACGGCCTATTGATAACATATACTCAGCAGCCGAGTGGAGGAGAAGGTTTAAATCAGCTTTGCTCGTAGTGCTATTTATCAATAGACTTTGATGATCCGAAAGTGTGGGGTTAATGTCGTAAGCAGGGGATGACTCCCACCCTTTTCGCGTCAACAGAAAGCCATGATTCTATATTTTGACAGCCATTCCTTGGCGTATGAGAAACCGTAGGTTTCGTTTCCGCGTACAGTGTCATAATTTAACTCGCCTACTATCTGCGGTGAATCAAGCCAATCAAAGTCTGCATATACAAATAACTTCCTCATTTTCATTAAATCTTTTAGCGACTACTCTTTTTTGGAAGCGCGTTGGCGATGCTTGAGAATCAAATCTTGTAGTGTACGACCCAAGGGATCTTCTTTGCCTATAAGCATCAGATCATCTTCAAGTTGAAGCACATAAAGCACACGCGCATATATACCGATTGAAACAGTCGGCGAACCTTTCTCAATCCGACTGACTGTAAGCGGGGAGCAAGTGGCACGTTCGGCTACCTGCGCAATAGAAAGATTTCGCCTTAGGCGAGCCAACTTTATCTGTTCGCCCATAATCGCCATCTTTTCCGCTAATTTTCGTGGCATTCGCGTGCCCATAGTCTGCTTTCCCATACGATATATGTTTACATTCTTTTATCCATCCTAATAATGATGCAAAGTTACAAATTTTATTTATTATATGATATATTAAGGAAAAATATATTACAGTTAAGATAGGGTTCTCTCACCCCTCGCAATTGATAGGATTTATAGTGAAGAGTCACCTATTATCCGATTGATACAGCAGAAAACGCGCAACGAGGTAAAATCCCCATAATGAATCCCGACCTCAAAGCCAGCTGCGAGAAATATAACTACCGAATGCCATCCGTCGTTGACCAGATTTTGAACCGTTACATCAAGGAGATACTGAAAGACCTTTCGGCAACCGTGCCGACATTAGCGGTCAAGATACCCACCAAACTGACGATGTAGCAAAACAAAAACTTTTTTGCGTGTTAAGCGTTTAAAATTTTGTAGAGTTAGAAAAAATAGCTAACTTTGCATCGTCATCGATCGAAGAACGAAAGACTTGGTTGGCCGCATTACCGTAAATGCGGTTTTTTTATGCTTTATTCTGAAGCTTACGCATATAA
This sequence comes from uncultured Sangeribacter sp., assembly GCA_964525735.1. GTDB lineage: Bacteria > Bacteroidota > Bacteroidia > Bacteroidales > Muribaculaceae > Lepagella. The sequence goes on along the minus strand of CAZGJH010000015.1, from coordinate 16,577 downwards.
TAAGCTTGATTGGATTGATCTATGCAAAATCCTGTAATCAAAGCAAAATTCGGATTGATGTATTCTACAACAACCATGTATCCTTTTACTCGATACCAGAAATATTCTCGCTCACGACCTGAGTTTTCAATATATCTAAACCGTGTTATGCGTTTATCAGAAGCATTTTCTAAAATCGGTTTAATCCAATGAACACGCAAGGCGCGTTCCGAGCGGAATTCTCTTACTGTCTTGGATATTTTGCGTCTATCTTCTTTCGCATCTCGTGTAATGACATGGACAAACTTTTCCAAAAGCCCATCAAACCATTCCGGCAAGCCATCTTTACGAGAACGATTGTAAGGATATGGTTTCACTATCAATTCTGCACCATCAAGATTTACTTTTTTGATTAAGAGGTCATTCCTAAACCTTTCGTGCAACTCAAGAATCTTTTCCTTGTCTTCTACAGATAATACACAGTCAAAATATGGCTGCAACTTTCCAAGTATATCGTTATCAGCCATTTCTTCTTTTCGGTTGAAAATCGTAAATTGCGAATTTGCTATCTCCCGGCTCTGTTCCTTCATCTAGCCTATAACCAGACAATGCCTCAATAAGCCTTACAATATGCATTTTTGCCTCGCTTCTATCCAATCCTCTTGCACGGTATGTTATAGCCCCAATTATAATATCGGCAAGCTGAATAAATTGAGATTCGTGCGACCTAATATTCTGCATAGATTGTATCTTATCGTCCGTGCCAATCAAGGTGGTTAATTCTCTGTGTATGGAAGCAAGTTTGATTTTGCCATGATTATCTTTGAGATCAAGAAACACCCGGTATGAATTCACTTTATCAGAGTTGTGGCGAATGGAGAATCGTATAAGTCGTTCTATAACGGAATAATAGAACTGGTTATATTCATCTCTTTTCAATGAATGAGCTTGAATATTTGATTTATTCTTGATAAGAATACTGCGAAAGACTATGGGGGATTCAAAGAATAAACGAAGAAGTTCGTCGTACATGGCAAGATGAGTGCGACTAACAGTATTCCATTTCAATTCATGGAAAATACCGTATTTATTTTTGATGTGCTTAATCTCGTTCTTGTATGTTCCAAGGTGTTCATCGGAGATTATAATCGCTCCAATGCACATGACATCGCTATTGTCAAATTGTAAGTGACAACTCTCATCACAGAATATTGAATATGTTTTTCCCTGTTGATTCATTGTGCAAAATTACAAAAATTTACGTTTCAGCACAATAGATGATAACAATAAAATAAATACATTATACCGATACTGTAGGGGAGATCAGTATCTTTATTTTCCCCAATCGCATCGAAATCCAAAATCCTGGACAACTTCCAAAGCAACATGTTAAAGGAAAGAATCAGATTATTTCCCATAGATTGATCTTGCGCAATCCTCTTATGGCAGAGATATTCTATATCGGAGGATATATGGAAAAGACAGGGCGTGGAATGGAGTTGATTTCCCGAAAAATGAAAGAATTGGGCAAGAAATTACCGGAGTGGACATGCGTAGGAGACTCCGCTACATTAACCATCTATAACGAGGCTGTTGAGGCATTGTTTAATGAGCGCATTGATGCCTTCATAAAGTCTCAAAACAAAGACGAAGTTTTCACTAAACAAGACTATATTACCTTTTTCGAGAAACAACCATCAAAGGTCACAGCACAGACAGATATCTGAAAAATGATAGAACTTGGCCTGTGTGAGAAAATTGAGAAAGGGCCTGCAACCAAGTACCGAATTAATCGGTCAATTTTTCCGATTAAATCGGTTAATTTTATAGCTCAAACTGATCAATTTAGGTATCTATTGGCTGGCTAAGGGAGGTTTTTCACACAATTTTTTGGATCATCATTTGTGCTGAAGTGTAGAAAGGGACCTCAGTCCTGACTTTGTCACTTTTTAGACTAAAAAAGAGTAATATTGACTTTCAGCCATTTATCAATTTCAGGATGATTTAGGGTGACGCAATGACGAAGTCAGGAGATTGCAGGTTCATATTCCTTCTGAATTCTTAAAAGGAATGAAATACTTTGTGATATCTATTTCGTTCGCCCCTGATTCATACATGAATATTCGAGAGGCAGCCTTCTTGATTCTAATGTTCTGGCGTCCATTTTTTAGAGTAGACACTCTATTATTCTTTGCGTAATCAAATATTACCATTGTCGGCATCATAATAATTCCATCAAACCCTAAAGATATCATTATCCACTCCACCTCATATTTTTCCAATGTACTGGATGCCGTCCACCATATACGAGTATTCGCAAGGGCATATTCTTTAGTCGCATGGAATTCTGCTATTCCATGAGATGTAGAAACAAGTTGTGGTCTGTTACGAAGTATTTGTACCGGAGAAAATTTTGATGGTAATATTTCTATAGCTTCGTGGATGGATAATGCATCTTGTGTCATAAACTGTTTGTGTATATGGTTGGGATATCTATACTGCAAAATTAATGAATATTGATGGATTTCACCCCATATTGGTTGAATAAAAATTTGTCATCCCCCCATGTTTCCCATCAATATCTTATTAAAAAGCCACGAAAGGCCGGCGATTCTCTTCAATCTCTCCGGCCACGGCCTCGTAGACATCGCCAACTACGACAGCTACTTCGCCGGCGACATCCAATAACTACCTTCTCTTTCTCTTCAGGTTGGCTAAGACGTAATGATATTGTAGAACGTAATGTTTTCGCGTGAAAAATTCACGCGAAAACATTACCAAGAAAGATTTTTTTTGTAATTTTGTCACAGTAATCTAAAACAATCAACTATGTTATTACGCTTTATTCTTCAAAACTTCTTATCTTTCAAAGATATAGTGCAGTTTGATATGTTTCCGAATCCTAAACGTACAACTAATATGGGGCATTTGTACCAGGAGTGCGGAGTAGCTATTCTAAAACAAGCTGCCATATATGGGTCCAATGGCGCTGGAAAATCAAATTTGGTCAAAGGGTTGTCTTTTATTCGGGATTTTGTTCTGAATAAGGATTTTCTTGACAAAACTGAAATAGCCAAGTATTTCTTTGCCTTGATGCCTGAACCCAAGAACAATCCCATCGAGATGGCTGTGGAATTTATCGCCAAGAATAAAAAAGCGTATATCTATCAAATAAGAATTTCAGAAAATGGTATCCAGGAGGAGAATTTATACATTTCTCATTTAGGTAAAGCTAAACACGAGAGTATTTATCATAGAGCCTTAGAGAACATAGAATTCTCCTTTGAAACCTCCAATGAAATCAAGGAGCTCGTCAACCGACTCCTCCAACGTAATCCGCGCTCATCGTTCCTTGCACTGAATCACGAATTCCCCGCTATCATCAACCAACACGTGGCTGAAGCGTTTTCTTGGTTTAGTGAGTATTTGGTAGTTATCAGCACAAATTCAACTATTCCGACGTTGATCAACATGATGCGCTCCGATGGTCCGTTAAGATCATTTACAGAAGAAATGCTTAAGAATTTATGTTTAGGAATTTCTGGATTGGATATAGAGACAGAAGAAGCCGATGAATGGATCGCTAAACATGCATCAGAAATTCCAGAACAGGCTTTGGATTCTTTGAAGGAAAATGAAGTAATTGCCAGGATGGAGAATGAAAGGCAGGCTTTAACAATTTTTTCTGAAGAAGGGGTCAAGAAGATTGGTAGATTTGTGTTCAACCAATTTGGACCCAATGGTCACGTTGGCAAGATGGATATCGCGGCGCAAAGTGATGGGACGGTTCGTCTTCTTACCTTGCTCCCGGCTATCTATGACGCTGTAAAAAAAGGAAAGACTATCGTTATCGACGAGATAAATTACAAAATGCATCCGTCGTTAGTTTTAGGGTTAGTGGAGTATTTCGCAAGGAATACAAATACCAATGGGCAATTGATATTTACGACTCATGAAACTTCCTTGATGGAAGAGAAAAATCTTTTGAGAAACGACGAAGTGTGGTTCGTGGATAAGAAAAACGGGACTTCTATGCTTTATTCGTTGAACGACTTCAAATTCCATCACTCACTATCTGTAAGAAATGGTTATCTTGACGGTAGATTCGGGGCAAAGCCATTTATCAAGGATTTAACTGCCTTAATGCAGTGGTAGCTACACATTTCCTCCCAAAGACAAAACTGAGTGATATATGAAGACAGCTTTTGAAGAATATAACCAAATCGTAGCTTCCATACCGGAGGTTATCCATAAGGAAATAGACATGGAGATGGTGGTTTCTAATAAAATTTATGAACTTATGTCCCAAAATGGGCTTACGAAAATAGAATTTGCCCGTTCCATTGGAAAACATCCTTGCGAAATTACCAAATGGTTAAGTGGCCAATACAACTTCACGCTTTCAACTCTCACATTACTTTCCTCTTTCTTTGGGACACCGTTCATCACTACAGCATAACACCTTCGGAAAGACCCGTAAACTAACCCCATGGACGTACTGTGAAAAGAGCTTAATAAATTCTATGAGAGTCAAGATCTCCGATCAGAGAATCATGACTCTTCTGTCTTGTCGGAATGCAAGCAGATGGTAGAAAGCGCAGTTGAGGTAGAAGGCGATTGCCGAGTGATAACAATTGAGCTCCAGCTTTCCGAGAAACGAACTCAAATACTGACCGATCGAGAGAAAGAAATTCTCAGTCTGATAAAAGATGGTAAACTGAGCAAGGAGATTGCAGATGCAAAAAAAGGCTCTGACTGGGGAGTCGGAGCCTTTGCTCGGTGGACGCGATGAATCGCGTCCCTACTGGATTCAATAAATCGCGTCCATACTGGATTCAATAAATCGCGTCCCTACTGGCTGTGCGGAGCCGGGCGTTAGAAGGTGACGCCAAACTGAACCTGGAAGCGGTTGGTGTGCATCGAGGTGGCGTCGAATGATTTGCGATGGCCGTAGTCGTATTCGATACCGGTAGATACGAATTTGTTGATGTTGTAGATCAAGTTGGCGGCTACGTAATCGCCGTAGCGGTAGGTGTCGCCATCTACCTGTCCGCCGTCAGGCAGCCAGTTTGACAAGTGGCTGTAGACGAGGTTGGCCGAAAGATTCGGAGTGATGGCACAGCTGAGACCGGCTGTGACACCAAGGCTCTTCACCATCTCCATCTCGCCGGCTGTGGATGTGGCCACGGCGTCGAGTCCGAGTCCGTTGTCATCCTGGAGATAGTTGCCGATGCCTTTACCGTAGGCGGCGTTGTAGCTGAACGAAAGGGGCCCGTAGACGGGTGTCATACCGGAGAGCTGAACGCCGATACCGGTCATGGTCTTGTTCTTCTGGGCTACCATGTCGCGATATTGCATGGGGCGCACCAAACCTGACAGACGGATGTGACCGTTGCCCTCAGCCCAAGCATACTGGAGGTAGAGAGGTATTGCGGGGATACGCTGATCTACGGTAGTTGTGCCGTGTCCTGGAGTGATGGAGGCGGTAGGAGCATCGATACCGATGGCTCCGGAGAAGTTTTTCGTAAAATTCTGTGTCCAATAGGCCGTGAATAGGAAGGTGAAGGGATAGCCGTTAGGGCCTTCAAAGTCGATGGTCATCGGTTCGGCCGAGGCGTCGCTGAAGAGGCTCGAAGTGTAACCTGCGGTGAGGCCACGATATTTGGCATAGAAATGGAAGATGTTGAAGGCGTTGTTGCTGCCGAGGAAGTTAGCCTTGAAGAAGAGGCCGATCTGATCTTTTGTGCCAGGGAGGGCCACAGCGTTAAGATAAACTGAAGAAGACTGCCAACCGAATCTCAACGAGCTTCCGTTGCCTGGCGTGCGGGGTGTGATAGATGATGGTGTGAAGAGCAGAGCCGACGGCATCTTGTCGCCGAAATCGTAGACGGCTTCTCCGAGGAACTGGGCACCTACACCGATGTAATACTTGTGGTCTTTGCCCACGATAGCGAAACGGGGCAAACCATTGTCGTTGGGCGAAGCAGGGGCATTCGCCTTAAGATGTTTCTCTACGAGGTCGGCGTTGACGGTGTCGTTGTTTACCACCGATACAACCCCCTTTTCATTGCGGTTGTCGCGCTGTGCGGAAGCATTGAAAGCACATCCAAGAAGGCTGGCTCCCGTAGCAGCGAGAATAAATGCAGTCTTTTTCATAATTTCGTATTTTTATTTGGTGATTAAATATGCTTAATAAAGAGCGGGTTACTTGTCTTCGGCAGCAAACACGAAGCTCTTGCGCTTCCAGATTGCCACAACGAGCAGCGCTACGATCACGAATCCGTTGAAGATGCAAGCGAAGTTGGGATCGGCCTGAGCCTTGAAGAGCTTCTCTGCGCCTCCGATGATGAAGGGCACCACGCCGATGCCTACATAGTTGCAGGCGAGCAGGTAAGAGAAATAAGCAGTGGTTTTGGAGGGGCTTCCGGCGATGTCGGAGGTCTTGTCGTAGAGCACAGGTTGAATCACACCGTAGCCGAAGCCCATGAAGAATACGCCTACGATAAACGACCAGTAAGCGTGGAGCAAGCCGGTCATAAACAGACCTGCGATACACAGTATGATGGCGATATGAATCGTGTATTGACGCAACACTGCAAGCACGCGGGTAAGAAGGAAGCCGCCGAGGGTCATGCCCAAGAAATACATCGAAGTGGCCACACCGACATCGTCGGTAGTGAATTTATAGTGGGCCATCGAGAAGGGAAGGTAGTAGCTCACGACGTCGGTGCCGTAGGTGATTACGAAATAGAGAGCCATGATGCCGACGAGCAGCCAGATGGCAGTCTTGCCGGTGAACTGCGGAGCTGAAGCAGCCGGTTTGGAAGCCGAAGCGGCTGTTTTAGACGTTGAGGCGGCCGGAGTCGTGGATGTAGAAGATGTAGTGGATGTGGCGGCTGAAGCGGGAGTATCGATCACCCGGTACTTCTCCACATAGCGGTTGCGCATGAAAGGTATGAGAAGCAACGGGATGAGCGGCACGAGATAAACAAGGAATGAAAGGTGCCAGTCGATCGAAGCGGCCCAACCTACAAAGAGAGTAGCGAAGATGATAGAGAAGTTGGAGAGCGATGATTTCATACCCAACTGTTTGGTGCGCGCTTTACCTGTGAAATATTGCGAGATAAGACTGGCGGCCAGAGGAATTACCAAACCGCAACCCATGCCGAGCACGCAGCTGAGGATGATGAGCTCTATCATCGAGTCGGCAAACAGATAGAGAATGCCGGTGACTGTATATATAAGGAGGCCCAAGCCTAACACGAAAATCTGGTTACGCTGGGTGCATATCTTGCCTGAGCAAAGAATAAAGGGGATAGTGACGAGGTTGGGAAGCACTGTGAGAAGCTGAATCTGCAACTCAGTGACGTGGTGAAACACATGGTCGAGCTTTCCCATGATCGGGGATATCGCGAGCCCCGGGAGATTGACTGTCAATGAAATTGAAAGAATGGCGATAAGAGTCATCAGAGGAATCTTGCCATTACCGGTGTCGGTGTATTTCATAGCGGAAGTAATTAAGAGGGTTAATAACTAAGGTGTAATTTGGGATTCCTCTAATATTAATTAATCGGATGTATTAAATAACTTGGATTCACCCACTATGTAATTTTAACACTAACAGAGTGAAATAGTTTATGAAAAGGGTAACAAATCGCCACTCCTTATATATATTATATCGACTCCTTATATAATATAGGAGCCCGATATTATATAGGCGCCCGGAGAGATATTACAGCAGCTTCCGGCTTGCCCGAAGAGCTGAGGATAAATTATAGAGGGGCGAAGTGTTAAAAGCATTAAGGCTAAATGTTAACAAATCATAACAAACAAGATGGCGATAGTTTTTATCATACTTCTCAAAAACTTACAAATTGCTGTATTTCATATTATTAACGAAATAAAAGAGAAGAAACCAACTCCCTATTATAAAAAATTTGAATTTCAAAACAACTATTTTAACCCTATTCATGAACCATTTCTCTTCAACCGCGTTATAATGGTGTAATCAGAATGATAACAACGACTACAAGACCTAATCGATGACCATGGCTCGGTTCTGTTAAGAAAGATTGATACTGTTCTGGATACAAGAGATCACTAAATAAATTACGTGCATTAGAATTTGTTCGATTCCCTTAGAATTAAGCCTTTAAACGGGCGATACTCCAATAGTTTCGCATAGATTTTACTTCACAAAACTATTAAATCAACTTATATTATGGAAAAGACATTGCATCCTGTTGTACAGGAGCTCGTTGACATGATCAACAACAACGGTTGGCGCGACAAATTCGAAGAGGCTGTCAAGAAAGCCATCAGCTACAACGTATATGGCTTCGAGAACATCAAGAACCTCGACGACTACATCGACTGGTGTAACGATCAGCTCAGCTGGGTGCCTGTAGAGGACCGCTATGGCAAGGAAGTCTACAAACACGTATGTATGTTCTACTTTGTTCTCGATCAGTCTCCTGTGAAGGAGCTCCAGAACGCAGTCGTACCTCACGATCAGATGCAACCGCTGACTCCTCTGTCGGCTTGGATGCGTAAGTTTGTGACAGAGCTCGGCAACTGGATGGATCAGCCCGGTTCACTCACACCCGAGTCAGAACGTACATTCTACGACTCTCCTCTCTACAACATGAACGAGTATATCCGTCCTCGTGGCGGTTGGAAGAGCTACAACCAGCTGTTCGCTCGTCGCACAAAACCTGGATATCGTCCTATCGCCGCTCCTGGTGATGACTCTATCATCGTATCACCGGCCGACTGCACATTCGACGGCCAGTGGGAGATCAACAGCGACTCACACGTTGACATCAAGGGTCTTGACTGGAAGATCGAAGAGCTTCTTGAGGGTAGCCCATATGCCGACCGTTTCAAAGGTGGCCACTGGACTCACTCATTCCTTAACACTTACGATTACCACCGTCAGCACGCACCTGTTGGAGGTCGCGTAGTAGAAGCAAGAGTAATCCAGGGCACAACTTATCTTCAGGTTGTTCCGGAGCCCATACCTAACGATCCTTTCGGACGTTCAGTGATCAAGGCTAAGAGAGTATTCGACGCTCCTGATGACGCAGGTTATGAGTTTATGCAGACCCGTGGTCTTGTCATCATCGACAGCCCGGTAGGTTTGGTAGCCGTTCTCCCGATGGGTATGGCACAGGTAAGCTCAATCATCTTGACCGCAGAAGAGGGTGTAACACTCCAGAAGGGTGAAGAGATCAGCTACTTCCAGTTTGGTGGTTCTGATATCGTAACCGTTTACGAGCGCGCTTCTAACGTTGAGATCACAGCCTTCCCTGGTGTACACTACAAAGTAGGTACGAAGGTAGGTCAGGCATATCCTGCAGTTCGTCGTTAATCCACACATAATGTTGGAACGCATCGAAAGCCGCGCAGGTAAATGATGCGTGAGAATTATCAATAACAAAGTCCGACGTAAAACAACAAGCGAGTCTTGTTACTTGCGTCGGACTTTATTTATAAAACTCTTATACTATCGAATTATGGATACCACCCAGACTAAGCCCACGCCGGCGGGAGCCGGTAAAGTCCCCACCGGGAAAAAGGTAGCTGCACTGAGCATGGGAGCCATGGCTATCATGATTGTGACGAACATCGTCAGTATGCGTGGTATGGCATCTCAGGCTGAATATGGCTACGGCTCAATTTTCTATTATGTTTTCGCTGCTATTGTCTTCCTCGTTCCATATGCGTTGGTTTGTGCCGAGTTGGCGTCGGCATATACTCGTTCAGGAGGTCTTTTCAGATGGTGTGCCGAAGCTTTCGGACCCAAATGGGGTTGGGTAGCGATGTATCTTGAATGGCAGATGGTCGTGATCTGGTTCCCGGCCGTATTGATGTTTGCTGCCGTTTCACTCGCCTTTATTTTCTGGCCGGAAACGTTTGACGTAAAGCTGGCCAAGAACGTGATCTACACCTTGATTGTGGTGTTGGCAGTCTACTGGGTTGCCACGTTCGTGACCTTCAAAGGACAGAAATACGCTAATAAGTTGTCAACATTCGGTGGTTTGACCGGTACGATTATCCCGGCAGCCGTCTTGATTATACTTGGCGTGCTTTACCTTGCACTTGGCCATCACAATTATATTCCGACCAATCAGCCCTTCTTCCCTGATTTGTCGAAATTCGGCAACATTGTGCTTGCCGCCTCAATCTTCCTCTTCTATGCAGGTATGGAGATGCAGGCTGTGCATGTGCCTTCAATGGTAAATCCTTCCAAGAACTTCCCCCGTGCATGTTTCATTTCAGTGATCGTGATCCTTGCGATCTTCGTATTCTCAACGCTGGCCATCGGCGCAGCGGTTCCTGAAAAAGATATCAACCTGTTGCAATCGCTTCTTGTAGCCTACAATCGCCTTTGGGGTGCGCTCGGTGTGCCTTGGCTTGGCAATGTGATGGCTCTTCTGATCACAATCGGTGCTCTGGCACAGGTTACGGTGGTAATCTCCGCCCCGTCTACCGGTATTCTCGCCGTAGGACGTGCAGGATTCCTTCCCCGTGGTCTTCAGAAAGTCAACAAGAATGGCATTCAGGTGCCTATCCTTTGGGTGCAGGGTATCTTCGTGACAGTTTTGGCATTGGCGCTTGTAATCATGCCGAGTGTCGAATCTGCTTATCAGGTGCTCAGCCAGATGTCTACGGTGCTTTATCTTATCATGGTAATCATCATCTACGGAGCGTTCTTGCGTCTGCGTAGGACAGAGCCTAATGTGAAGAGAGGTTTCCGTGTGCCTTTTGGCAACTTCGGCAAATGGTTTGTCTTCATCCTCGGTGTGCTTGGTGCACTCGTAGCATTGGTGATCAGCTTCGTACCGCCGACACAGATCACTACTGGTTCGCCGGCCGTCTATGTAGGCATCATCCTTGTCGGTGTGATTGTCTTCGTAGCGTTCCCGTTCATCGTTTATGCAAAGCGTAAACCATCTTGGAGAGATCCTGATAATGACTTCTACCCCTTCAACTGGCAGATCGAGGGTCGTGAACCCGGTCAGGTTTCGAAATGGGCTCCCGGTTATGAGCCTACTGAAGCTGAGATTCAGGCAGCCATGAAGGAGGGTATCGCAGAAGGTGATGTGCGTACCAACAACGACGTCAGCCGTCTGTCGTAAACTCTGACACTCCCACCCCGCTCTTTGCAGCGGGTGTGGCTCCCCTACAGATATTATTGAAATAATTAGCTGTGTTTATAATATGCCCCCGTAAGTCTGCTTCGACTTGCGGGGGCATCGCGTTTTTCTACAGGAGCACTCACTTCTTTGCAATAACCGCTATGTTGTTTTGATAGGATGGGAATTGGACGGAGTTGTCGGTTACGGTGGCTGCCTGGCCGGTGTAGAGTTCTACCACCGTATCTCCATTGAGAAAAACGCCGGTGACATCTATGGGACGATTCTCTACCGGCTTGAGTTTTATGAGCACGGTGTCTGTGCGGCCGGAATTGTCTTGATAAGTGCGGACACAGGTATGCTCATCCAAGGTGGTTTGTTTACCAAGTCCGATTGCAGGATGAGCCTTTCGGATAGAGCCCAATTTTTGGAAGTGTAGCAGTAAGTCGGTGTCTGTCGTCTCCCAATTCATGTCTGATCGGAAAGCTTGCGCACTGTCTACATTGAATCGTGCATCGCTAAGCCCCCTCCCCGATTCGTCGCCATAGAAGATTTGGGCTACGCCTGGCGACAGGAGAAGTGTGGTGGCACAATCCTTCATATTACTCATGTCGGCATCCCGGTGGTAGGAGTTATTCAAGTAGTTGAAAGGATGCCATGATGGGTGTGCCTGAACACTATCAGCGTAGGCCTGCCAAGTGTAGACAATCGCATCAAGATCGCTATGTTTAGGGAAATAGAAATTTACCATACTTGAGAATCCGGCGTCGGCATAATCAGGTTTCAAATCAATGCCTGCCATATCGAAATCTCCTGTCATGTAAAACGCGTCGGTCCATCTTGAAGCCGGATCTTCGGGGTGTTTCACTCTCCACGTTTGCAAAGCGGCGTTGCAGGCATCAAAGAGCTCTTTCCATCGGTTGAGGTGTACGTTCTCCACGATATCGCATCTGAAACCGTCGATACCGAATTCTTCAACCCATGAGGCGATCCATGCCGTAATGTATTGCGAGGGACTCCAATCTTTGTCATTACGCAGCTTGCGAGCACTCGGATTTACCCATGCATCGTTGTTTTTCCCCTCTTTCTTCCACTTGTTTTTCAAAAACTTGGGAATCTTTACTGTATCGGTGGACTCATCCTTGAAATCCGGCATACCGTAAAGGGTGGCCTCCAGAGGGTTGGTTTCGTCCCAGTTTTCGTCGGGCATTCGTATCCACTCGCGCCCGTACCAGTCTTTCCAATCGAGCCTGCCTGCAAAGAATTTGTCGTAACTCCAATTCTTTATGTGTTGGGCTGCCTCCTCTTCTGTAAGACCGGTATCGGCAAACCCATACTGAACGGCATCTAAAAGCGTAGGATACCCGGGGTCGTTAAGATTAGCTCCGAGCATAACTCTAATACCTTGAGAGTGCAGGGTGTCGACAAGCTCACGGAATTCCTCAACCGTGCCGTAGTTCTTATCTGTCTGTGTATAGTCGAGAGGATAGTAGCCGTGGTAGCCATAATGAGGGAAATCGTTCACTGCTCCGCTGCCCGACATCCAGCCGTGAATCTGCTCGTAAACGTCCGTCATCCATACCACGTCAATTCCAAGATTCTTGAAGTAGCCCTCTTTAGCTTTCTGGAGCATACCTTTGAAGTCGCCGCCATGGAAAGTGGCCGCGTTGAGTTGTTCGGAGCCGTAATTCACTATTCGGCCGTAGTTGATGTCGTTGGCAGAATCGCCGTTGCAGAATCTGTCGGTGATAACGAAGTAAACTGTGGCGTTTCCCCAGCTGAAGTCGTTGTCTTTAAGATCATTGCCTTTGAAGTCATTGCCTCTGGCAGATCCCATGCCGAGCCCAAGTTGAGCCACCAATAAAGAGAATATAGCTTTTTTCATCGCAAATAATTTTTGCGACAAAATTACTCACTATTGCCGGATGGTGAAATACTGATTTATAGCCATCATCTCACAGCAGCTTCATCATAGAGGCTGCCATGACAGCCTCTACAGAATTGCCGACACTCAATTTTTCAAGGATATTCTGCCGATGACGGTTGACAGTATGAATGCTTATCTGCAAGATATCTGCAATCTCCTTGCTCAGTTTACCATCTTTTATCAGACTGAGAATTTCTTTCTCTCGATCGGTAAGTATTTGGGTGCGTTTCTCAGAAAGTTGGAGCTCAATTATTTCTCCCGTAGCGGAATTTATGATCCGGGGTTCTATTCCATTTGAAGAACTTTGTTGAGGAGAGAGATTGTAGCAGCACATTATGAGCCATACCTTGCCCGCAGGCGACAAACGCAATATTCGGGTACTGTTTTCGACGTAAATATAGGTATCGCTTCTTTCCTTGAGACGGATGCGACAGGTGGCTTTATAATCGAGTTTTACCGAATCAGCTTGTGAATCAACAAACTTGAAAAATTCATATTCGAGCATTCTCTTCTCAACAAGATCTTCGGGGTGAATGCGTGAATAAATCTCATCCTCATCACTTGAATCCATCTCGCTGAAGAAAGAATTGGAGCGGCTTAAACCTATCAACTGAGCGAATGAGGCACCGTAGATATAGCAGAAGTCGGCTGAGGCATCAGTTATCACTCGGCAATCGCCTTCTACTTCAACTGCGATTTCTACCTTCCGCTTACATTCCGACAAGACAGAAGAGTCAAGATTCTCTGATCGGAGATCCTGACTCTCATAGAATTCATTGAGCTCTTTGCGCAGTACGTCCATGGGGTTAGTTGACTGACTTTCCGAAGGGGAAGAGGGCCAGACGCATCAGTTTGAAGTGTTGCATACCGAATGGAATGCCGACTACTGTGATGCAGAAAATCAGACCCCATAGCAAATGAGTCAACGCGATGGGTATGCCGCCGACAAACCACCAGATTACGTTCATGATGCCGGCCAAGCAACCGGATGGGAAGCCGTTGTCGGATGTGATGTCGGTGCCGAAGGGCCACAGGGCCACTATAGCCAATTTCAATGTCTGTAGACCGAATGGTATGCCGATGATCGTAACCATCAATGTCACGCTTGAGATAACGTATTCGATGGCTACCATCAGGCCTCCGAAAATTACCCAGATAAGATTGAGCAGTAGTTTCATATTCTTTCTTGTTTGTTAGAATTGCTGCAAAATTAATGAATTTTTTGGAGTAAACCTATTCTTTGGTAGCGATTATGCTTAGATTGTTCGACACTTTATTTTGTACGGACGTGATTTTTCGCGTCGGCTACTTTTGCCTGCACGAAAGGGGTTTTGGCGTCGGTATACGCGTCGCGATTATGTTTGAAGGTGGGAAGGAGGCCCAGTTTGAGGCGTTCGTATTCCTTTGCGGCTGAGGGATTAGCGATGAGATAGTCGCGAAAAAGGATTTCGTCGTTGTCGCCGAGTCGGTGGAAATGTATGTGGAAAACCTTCTCAGCGAAACCGTCTGGTGTGTAGCCTTTGTTGAAGCTCATCCTTTCGCCTGATTCGGACATACAGATATAACCGTCGGCCGTCATCGTCGCCTTCACTTCTGCATAAGAGACATCTGCGGGCACTTCGACGAGTATGTCGACGATCGGTTTGGCGTAGATGTCAGGAATTGCGGTGCTACCGATGTGATTGATTACGGGATGGAAATTTGTGAGCAGCGAGGAGAGGAGCTCGATTTCCTCGTGCGCCCAGTGAGACCATATGGCATTATGCGGCTCTAAAGCTATGGGGAATAGTTGCCATAGCTCTTCCAAGGTCATATCTTCAAGTCGTTTTTTCATAATAAGCGGGGTTAAGACATTATTATATTAACGGAAAGTTTGAGAGTTTGCGTACATCAGCGGTGTTATGAAACGATAAAAAGAGGCGCTTTAGGTGCTCGGTGGACGCGAAGAATCGCGTCCCTACACCACGAGGGAGGTAATTTCGGAGAATAAAATATAGTTGCTTAGTCAACCATTTTACAAGTTAAGACGTTATATAGGTATGAAAGCGGAAAACGAAAACAATATATATGGATTCCCTAATATGGGATGCATGCTCGGCACTGCCTATCAGGTACTTGTAGCTCGGTTGGCAGCAAAACTTGAGAAAGAGCATTGCGACATCACGGTGCCAGAATACATGGTGCTTCGCGCCCTCTATTCCCGCGACGGGATGCAGCAATGCGAAATCGGAGAGATGGTTGGCAAAGACAAAGGCGCCGTCTGCCGCACAGTGAAGAGCTTGGAAACGAAAGGGCTCGTCACTACGGAGCAGGTAAGCCACAAATGCCTCAAGGTTTACATCAGCGAGAAAGGTCGGGCCGTAGAGCCCAAGATCATAGGTATCGCTGAGGAACGGGAAAAATCTCTCTCTGAAATCCTTACCCCTGAAGAGCTCTCCTCCTTCAGAGCAATCCTTACAAAGATTATCAAGGCAAAACCTTGAAACACACTAATATAAAAACAAAGAAAAACATTTAAAATAGGAAAGGAAATTATTATGATGCAGTTGGTAATTTGGAGTGATTTTGCATGTCCGTATTGCTATATCGGTGAAACTCGCCTTCAGAAGGCTATCGAAGAGTCAGGACTCAAAGATCAGGTGGAAATCGACTTCCGTGCTTTCGAACTCGATCCGGAAGCTCCGAAAGAGGTGGTCACCACCACTCCCGAGCGTTTCGCGATGAAATATCGCCTCTCGCTTGAAGATGCCAAGAAACAGATCGAAGAGATCTCGCGACTCGGCAGAGAAGACGGTATCGATTTCCGTTACGCCACTACGCAGTATTCCAACACACGTGACGCCCACCGTCTGATGAAGCTCGCTGAGGCCAAATATGACCGTGCCACTGTAGGACGCCTCAACGAAGCGCTCTTCGCTGCCTACTTCACTGAGAATCTCGTGCTCGCCGATCACAAAGTGCTTCTCGACAAGGCAGTGAGCGTCGGCATGGATGCCGATGAGGTGAAGGCTGTGCTTGAATCAGACAAATACAACGATGAGGTGCGTTTCGACGAACGCGAAGCCGCCATGCGCGGTGTGCGCGGCGTGCCCTACATCGTCTTCAACGGCGAATTCGCTGTGCCGGGCGCAATGACCGTAGACGGCTTCAAATCGGCTCTCGAGCGCACTCTTCGCCGCCGGGAGGAAGAGGAGAAGAAAGCAGCCGGCACAGAGCGTGCCCATACGTGTGGCCCCGACGGCTGTCAGCTTCTCTAAAAATCTGTCGTGCTCTATCAACATGGCCCCGGGCTCACCAAATTCCCTGGCGGCGACCGTCGCACACTCGAACATTCGATCAATGTCGATCTCAACTCTAATGCACAATAATCAAAAAACTCCTGAAGAATGTTATGAAGGCTCTGCCGGAAAACATTCTTCGGGAGTTTTTATTTGTTTGACTGACATATCATTGAAGCGCGACCCCACTGTTAATATCACTGCGGCATTTTGTGGATTCTTGGATTTTTTGTAATTTTGCAGCCGTAAGTTGTA
>CAZGJH010000014.1:19314-36722 GCA_964525735.1 uncultured Sangeribacter sp. | reverse complement strand
GCCAGAACAGTGAACTGTGGACACGGCAAGATACCATTGTAGCTTTACGCCATATGCACGAAACTCTTCGGCAACCACTAATCTATCAGGCTTCAGAGGCCAACTTCAGGAATACGGCCCTAAAGGAGGAAGCCTATTTTACGTTAGCCTTGGTGGATAATCGGAAAGTCTTGCCAGAATCTCATAACCACAAAATTGCCTCCGATTCCATTATTCTTGTGCCTCAACAGTATGCAGATGGAATGGCCATACGTGTACAAGGTTTTGCCAACTGCTCTTTTGCTTTTATACTCGGAGTGTCCGATAAAACCTTCCCCGGTCTACTGTGTGGTCTCGCCGTATTATCATTTGTAGGAATGCTCTTTTGGAGAAAAGATGAGACAGAATTTGCTACCCAAGCCATCTCGCAAGACGATGCTCTTACGCCTGCACCCTCTATGTTGGAGGGGATAAAACTAACCCCGATGCAAAGGCGCTTGACCCAAATGTTGCTCGATGCGCCCGACAACAAAGTGGACAAAGCTACTTTATGCATGGTGCTATGGGACAACAAAAGCAACGCCGAGGAGTCGCTCTACACCCTTGTGCGGCGCACAAAAATCGCTCTGGCCAATGCCAACATGGAGATTATCAGTAATAGAGGCGAATCTTACCAACTACGCATAATCAGCTGATTTACTGTAATGTCATAATTTGTCAGACTTTTGTCAGACTTTTGTCAGACAAATATTTGTGCCTGATCGACGCTTTTTCACTTGTTTTGCAGAAAAAAACGAGACAATATGAAAAAGCTTATGATCGCACTGCTTATGTGCATGTCGGCCAGCATGGCTCGGGCACAAGCACCCAACGACTCGATTCCTTCTCTCGGTGAGGTATTAACCTCCGATTCTATTTCAAACAAACTCGAAGAAGTAGAGGTAATTGCCGACTCAAGGATCGAGACCGGCCGAAAAGTAATTCTGCATCCTTCAAAATTGGAGAGGCGCCACAGCACCAATGCCTACTCTCTTTTGGACAACATGAATCTTGCAGATTTCATAGTGGATCCTTCCTCCCAATCTATCTCTACCGCAAGCGGCCGCAGCGTTGCGATTCTGATTAATGGCGTTGATGCGCAACCGGATGAACTCGCCACACTTTCTGCTTCCGAGATTGTCACAATCGACTATCAACGCAATCCAGGAGGACGCTACGTGGGCAATGGAGCTGTGATCAATTTCATAACCACGCAATACGACTTCGGAGGAAACGTCTATCTTTCTGCCGATGAAGGGCTGGCACGCCAATACGGTGAGTATATCGGGATGGTCAATTTTAAGAAGAATGCCATGACGCTCTCTCTTACCGCGAGTGATAAATGGCAACATATCTCCCAACTTAATTATGCCGACAACTCTTTCTCTCTCAATGATGGCTTTTTAAGCCAACAGATCACGCCGATTTCGAATTCTTCTCAAAGTAATTCCCAATATGCCAATTTTAAATTTGCACACACCTCCAAGAATCACTCCTTTGATGCATCTCTTGGATTCACGAGAAGTGCTGTTCCTGAAAACAATATCAAGGATAATGTCACATACAAAGGATTGTATGATTTTAACTCTACGGCTGCAAGATCAAGCAACGAGCTCGGTCTTTCGCCGGTAATTAAACAGCACTACTATTTATATCTTCCTACAAATCAGACGTTAATGGTCAACAGCAATATCCGTTATACTCATACAAAGTATAGCAGTAACTATTCTGAAATTTACAGCAACGATATCCATAATAATACACTTGAGAATAGTGTACTTGCCTCTGTGACTTTAAGTTATTTCAAAACTTTATCTAACGGTTTGAGTCTTGGGACTTCAGTCGACGAATACTTCAATCATTACTATGATTCATACTCGGGCGATTTCAATAGCAAACAAAAACTGGAGAATAATCACGCCATGATAGTATTCCACCTTGATCACAGTCTTCCGTTTGGACTTACATATTTTGTATCTGCCGGTTTGACAGATCTTTACTCTACCATTGGCGCCTACACAGACAATCAATTCGCGCCTATGGCATATTACGGTCTTACCTACAACATCAATAAAAAGCATACCGTTTCATTGACAGGCAACTATCTGCATACTATATATGATCCGTCGATGAAAAATGAAGCTGAAATACCAACCTCCTTCTTTGAGGTTACGTTAGGTAATCCTGAGCTTGGGCAGGTGAAGGCCTTTCAGAATTATTTCAGTTACAATGGCACCTTTGGCAAATTCGGGTTATCCTTCACTTACGATTTTCTCAAATACTTCGGCAACACATCCAACCATTATTTCTCCCAGGATAATATTATGTATCATCAACTTATAAACGATGGCGATTTCTATTACCACAAGTTTATATTTGGAGGCACAGCTAATCTTATCAATAACAAACTTCGCCTTAAAGCTAACGCCAGATACGCCATTAATAGATTTAAATCGAACTTTCGACCCGACAAAAGGAATGGGTGGCGAGGAGAATTGAGTGCATCGTATATGTTCGGCGATTGGCAGGTGAAAGCCACCTATGCATTTCCATTCAATTCGCTCGGTTTAGATGGAACAACCACTCGTTATCCCGAACAATATGGTGTCTCACTTAACTGGAAAAGAGGGAATTGGGCAGCCGAACTGAATGTTGAAAATCTATTTAAGCGTCGATATGCCACATCTGCGGAGGGCGACTATGGCGCATATCGGTTCTACTCCCGATCTTTCAGCAATCTTAAGGGACGAAATATTAGTCTCTCGCTTACATACGCATTTTCTTACGGAAAGAAGACCGACAGGGAGGAAGTGCGTACGGAAACTACCGTCAATTCGGCGATTCTTCGCCCTTTCTGACAATACATTGCTGAAAATGAGTCCATGCGTTGCTGATTTACAGATTATTCTGTTGGCTCCGCTACATGCCGAAGGCATGTCCCTACGTTGCTGCCGAAGTTACGTCCCTACGTTGCTCCCGAAGGTAGGTTCCCACGTTGCTGTCGAAGACATGTTTCTATGTTGCTGTGGGTTAAGGTTTTGATGCCTTATTATCGGTGGGGATGAGGCGGAGCCATTTGCGATAGCCGAAGTAGGCGATTACGGTGTAGATGGCGTAGAGGATACAGTAGAAGGGGATGCCTTTGTACCAGTAGAGGCAACTGCACACGAGGTCGACTACGAGCCAGATGAGCCATTGCTCTGCATATTTCTTTGCCATCATCCAAAGTCCTACGATCGAGAGAGCCGTGGTGAATGCGTCAGCCACCGGTACGTTGGAGTCGGTGAACGTGACCAGTATCCACCAGATCAACCACCAGATGGTTGCAGAAGCTACGATTATCAGTCCCCAGACTTTCAATGGAGTATGCGTAATCGCTACTGCATCTTTTTCCGAAGTATCGCTACTCTCCGAATCTGAAGTAATCTTCGAGTCCGACACAATTTCCGAAGCACTCTTAGACTCAGACGAAGCCCTCTCAGACTCGGAAGAAGCCCTCTCAGACTCGGAAGAAGCCCTCTCAGACTCGGAAGAAGCCCTCTCAGACTCGGAAGAAACACTCTCAGACTCGGAAGAAGCCCTCTCAGACTCGGATGAAGCACTCACAGACTCTGAAGAAGCAGCCTCAGAATGGGAGGCTTTAATCGCTTTGCGGGTCCAGTTCCAATAGCCATAGACGGCTATCAGCAGATAGTAGATATTGATGCCGAAGTCGGCGTAAAGGCCTTTCGAGAAATAAATCCACATGGAGATGGCTGGCATGATTACCGATGCCAGCCATACTTTTGAGTTTGCGTGATACTCCCACCAGAGGTAGAGCAATCCGACCGTAAAACCTAATATTTGCAAAAACATTACTTAGAATTTGAGGGTTAGAGTGGCCATTACGTGAGTCGGCGCCTGCGCGGCATAACCCGCGTAGCGGTAAATCACATCCTTGCCATCCTCTTTGTAATAGCCGGCGCCACAATAACCATTGTTGAAATACTTCTCGTTGAAGAGATTATAGATCGAGAATCCAACTTTCAGCTCCTTCATGCCGGCAATCTTCTTGAAAGTGTAGCCAAGGTGAAGATCCGTAACGAAGTAAGGATCGAGCACAGCCTCCTCAGTGCGGGCGTTGTTCATATACTGTTTCCCTACATAACGGCTCTGAAGCTCAGCATTCAAACCCTTCCAGGTGAAATTGAAGGAGTTGTTGAAAATCAGATCAGGAGAGAAAGAGATCGGGGTGTCGCCGCGATCGAAATAGATAGGGTTGGTCCACTCATCCTCATAGATGGCCTCGACAAAATTCTTGATACGATTGCGAGAGAGAGTCAGATTGAACTGCCATTCAAACCAATTACACGGCTTCAAAGCCGACTGCAGCTCGATGCCCATGCGATAAGAATCAGGCACGTTCACTGCTATCGCATTGCCTGTGTCGGAAAGTTCACCGGTAGCAACGAGCTGATCCTTATAGAGCATATAGTAGAGGTTGACGCCAGCCGTGAAGATGGAAGAGGCGTAGGTGTAGCCCAACTCGAAGTCGTTCATACGCTCAGCCTTCGGCATATGGTGGATGTCGCCGTCGGTGAAATTGTCGCGTGTCGGTTCCTTCTGTGCCACCGACCACGAAGCGAACGCGCGATGACTGCCCGACTCGAAATTCACACCCAGTTTCGGATTGAAGAAGTTCCAATCACGATGTATATCAAGAGCATACGGAGCCTCTGTGTTCCAGTCGTAATTATCCGACGCACCCTTGATGGTGTAGTGAATGTGGCGATACTGAAGATCGGCAAACGCGGAGAAATGACGGTCGATCTGGAAATTGGCACGCAGATAAGAGTTGAAATCAAACTTGCGGCCCCAGTTGTTGTAATACTCCTGAAGCGGATTGATAGCACCAATATAATTGCGCACCCACTTTACCTGCCCGAAATGGTGGCCTTTGAAATTGGTAGCGGCGACGGCTCCAACTACATTCCAACGCTCATCCTGATAATTGAGCGACACCTGGCCGCCATAGAAATCATTGACATTGTTTTTCAGACGGATAAGATCCGACTTTTTCACCTTCTCGCCATCGGCATTGATGAAGGGTTGCAGGCCATACTCCACGAGTGTACGGTTGGTCTTATACTGGTCGTAATATCCATCGTCGATCGTATAGTGTAGAGCCGCATTAAGACGCAGTTTCTCAGTGAGATGACGATAGAAGAGAAGCTGGAAATGATGCTGCACGTAGTTGTCATACTGATCGGGATAGTAGGCCGTCTTCCCCTCAGAATCAGTGTATTTGCCACACGGATTGTAGCGACGGCCATACTTCTCCATCTCCTCCTTCGAGGCGTAATCCCAAGCCATGTAAGTCTTCTCTTTACCGCCAAACACGAGCAGGCGAATCATGGTAGATTCGTCGCGCCAAGCACCCTGAGTGAAATAGCTCCAGAGGTCGGTCGACGCACGATCTATGTAGCCGTCGGAGTGAAGATGACTGATGCGGGCGTCGAAGCTCCAATGGCCTCCGAGCGACCCAGTTCCGGCGCGGAACGTCTCACGCGACGTGTTATAGGCACCGTAAGCTCCCGACACCCAGGCATATGGATCCTCGGATGGAGCATCGGTGATCATGTTGACTGTGGCTCCGAAAGCGGCCGCGCCATTAGTCGACGTGCCCGCGCCGCGCTGAATCTGCACATCGCGCAGCGAAGAGGCCAGGTCGGGCATATTCACCCAATACACATTGTGGCTCTCGGGATTGTTGATAGGTATGCCATTGGCTGTCACGTTGATACGCGAGCCATCCGTGCCACGCACACGCATGGAGGTGTAGCCGATGCCTGCTCCGGCGTCGGAGGTAGTAGTCACTGATGGTGTGAATTGCAAAAGGTAAGTCATGTCGCGACCGTCATTGTCGCGCAAAAGTCGCTCTTTCGAAACATTATTGAAGGCGACGGGAGTCTTTTTGTCGGCGCGGTTTACTACCACTTCGATTTCGCCGAGATTCGTCACTACGGTGTCAACGCTCACCGGATGAGGCCCTTCGGGCACATGCTGAGGAGCCGGTTCAGCCTTCACGCTGAGGCTCGCTGCTACTACTGGAGAGAGCAGCAGAGGAAATAAAGATTTCTTCATAATAATTTTTCGCTACGCCGGTATTACCCGGATCAGGTTCAAAGGGTATGATCTCAGATCGTCCTGTCTCCCCTCTGGGAGCAATGTAAAATGGGAACGAACACCCCTAAATGTGTTTGAGAGAGGGAAATAAGAGTAAGGAAAAAAGAGGGGATAGCCGAGTATCCCCTCTTTTCATATCAGGAATCAGTCGATTGGTTTGTCGTGCTCAAGAAGCAGTGTCATAGAAGGACGGTCGCAGATTTCCGACGGGCCGAAATACTGGATCGGGCCAGGATACTGATAGAGCGTGTTGAGCGCGAGAGTCTCACGCATCGACGCAAACTTCAGGTAAGGACGGCCGTTGAGGTTGACAAGTGCCTTCTGGATAACGGGTTTCATATGACCGTGACGACGCTCCATGTTCATCATCATTGTGATAGGTATACCACCGGCGATCCAGTTCTCAGTCTTGTCGGTAAGATTGCGAACAGAGCTCATGTAGCCTGTCAGGCCGCTGTTGATGAGCATAGCTGCATTGTAGCCGAGAGCGTAAGTGTAGTCGGCGTCGAAGTTGGTCGGGTCGGCGCAACGTCCCTCATAACCGAAGAAATGGTGCTGGGCGTTGAATTTGCCTGAATACTGGCCAGCCTCTGCCATCTCGGCAAGACGCTTCTCTACCATCTGGCTCAGCAGGCTTTCAGTCTCGATGAGCGAAACCTGCACGTTGCCGTGGCTGTCGCGGTCGAGAGAAAGCTGGAGGGCGATAGTCTTCGGGAGCGACTTGTAGAGATCAGCGTTGACGGGAGAAAGAAGAGAATGAATCTTCTCAAGCTTCTCATTCTCGTCGAGACCTTCGAGAGCAGCTGTGTTGGCAGCGAGCACATCGTTGAGCTCTGCGATAAGATCTTTCATCGAGGGGATAAACTCGATAAGACCCTCGGGCACGAGCACTGTGCCGAAGTTCCAGCCGAGTTTTGCACGCTCAGCGATCACGTAGCAGATGTAGTTGACGATATTGTCGAGAGTCATGCGCTTTGCGAGCACCTCCTCGGAGATGAGGCAAACGTTGGGCTGAGTCTCAAGAGCGCACTCAAGAGCGATGTGAGAAGCCGAACGGCCCATCAGCTTGATGAAGTGGTAATATTTCTTTGCAGAGTTGCAGTCGCGCTGTATGTTGCCGATCACCTCGCTATATACCTTGCAAGCTGTGTCGAAACCGAAAGATGTCTCGATCCACTTGTTCTTCAGGTCGCCGTCGATAGTCTTGGGCACACCGATCACCTGCACGCCTGCGCCGATATTCTTGTAATATTCAGCGAGCACAGCGGCGTTGGTGTTGGAGTCGTCGCCACCGATGATTACGAGAGCCTTGATATTGAGCTCTTTGAGGATCTTCAGACCAGCCTCAAACTGCTCGGGAGTCTCAAGCTTGGTGCGACCTGAGCCGATGATGTCGAAGCCGCCGGTGTTGCGGAAATCCTTAAGATAGCCGGCTGTGATCTCCATATACTGGTGATCTACGAAGCCTGAAGGACCCATGAGGAAGCCATAAAGACGGCACTCCTTGTTGAGGCTCTTGATGCCGTCGAAGATGCCGCTCACTACGTTGTGGCCGCCAGGAGCCTGGCCGCCGGAGAGAATGATACCTACGTTGAACGGTTCCTCTACACGCTCGGCAGCGTCGGCGCACTCGAACTGTACAATAGGAAGACCGTAGGTGTGGGGGAAGAGTTTCTTGATCTCCTCCTGATCGGCTACCGACTGAGTAGCTTCGCCGATCTTAAGTTTTACAGGTCCCTGAAGGGCCTTGGGGAGTTTGGGCTGATATTCAGCACGAACTCTCTGAAGAGGACTCTTTTTCATTTATAGAGTAATTGTTGTGATGTTTGTTTGATTAGCAGGGGAGGGCAGCGTTGGTCTTGTGTACGGCCTCCGCGCTCTTCTTGAAGAGTTCTTTCTCCTCCTCGTTGAGGTCGATCTCAAGGATCTTCTTGATACCACCCTTGCCAAGCACGCAAGGAACGCCGATGCAGAGGTCGCTCTCGCCATACTCGCCTTCGAGAAGAGCGGAGCAGGGGATGATGGCGTCCTGATCGTGGATCACAGCCTCTACCACCTCTGCTGTAGCTGCTCCGGGAGCATACCATGCTGATGTGCCGAGAAGTTTGGTGAGAGTAGCGCCGCCCACCATTGTGTCGGCTGCCACCTTGTCGAGCTCTTCAGCTGAGAGGAACTCAGTCACGGGGATGCCACGGAGAGTAGCGAAACGCTTCATCGGGATCATGGTGGTGTCGCCATGGCCGCCGATCACGAAGCCCTCAACCTCGTTGGGGTTGGCCTTGAGAGCCTTGCTGAGATAATATTTGAAACGGCTGCTGTCGAGAGCGCCACCCATGCCGATGATGCGGTTTTTGGGCAAACCGGATACCTTGTGGATAAGGTAGGTCATGGTGTCCATAGGGTTGGAAACGCACACGATAACTGCATTGGGGCTGTGAGCGAGCACGCTTTCTGTCACCTGCTTTACGATGCCGGCGTTCACGCCGATGAGCTCCTCGCGGGTCATGCCCGGCTTGCGGGGTATGCCAGAGGTGATCACTACTACGTCGCTGTCTTTGGTGGCCTCGTAGTTGTTTGTCACGCCCGAGATGCGGGTGTTCATATCCAGGAGATTTGCAGTCTGCATCATGTCCATGGCTTTGCCTTCAGACACTCCCTCCTTGATATCGATCATAACCACTTCGTCAGCTATCTCGCGAAGAGCGATCACATTCGCTGCAGTAGCGCCCACGTTGCCGGCGCCAACAACTGTTACTTTTGACATAACTTGTAGATATTTTTAGGGTAAACAATAGTCGGTTGTCCTTGCTCCGCACGCCCATCAGCCTGCGGCCGCATGGCAGAGCGGAGTAAGCGATGCAAAATTAAGGAAAAAAATCCATAATTCAATTATCGGAGCGGATAAAAATTTTCTCCACCAATTTTTTATGCCTCCCGTTGCAGATTTTTTATTAACTTTGCCGATACGTTTAACAATACCGATAATAAACCGATAATAAAACTGACCAGCAATTATGAAGAAACTTGGATACTTCTTTATCGGCTTCCTCCTTCTCGCTTCAGCCTCCTGCTCATCGGGTGGCCGCTCCGAATCAGATGCCGCGAAAGACACCTCAACGGCCACTTATCCTCCAATGTCGCACGCCGAGATAGCAACCACCGTGGCTGTGACCAATGCACAATGTCCTATAAATCTTGGCTATGCCAACAACGTTGTGATGCAAGGGATTCAACTCACCGACAGCACTGTCGTATATATCTATACCGTCGACACGATTGCCAACGATCTCTCACCGATGAAATCCGTTATGCTCGAAGTAATAGCTTCTGAAGCTAACTCGTCACCTGCCAACAGACGCTTCATGGAGGGTGTAGTGAACGCTGGGCTGGGCCTCGAATATGAGTATACCTCAGATAACGGAGATTCGGTATCTCTTCCGATATCCAACGACGAGCTCAGGAAAGCTTTAAAGTAACTCCCCTTTACCTTCGCGAATCACTTCCGGCTCGCCGCCCGTGCAATCTATGATGGTGGAGGCCACCGTGTCGCCATCCTCACCCTCGATGAATAGATCTACCTTGTCATTGTAAGCCTCCGAAATGAGGCTCGGATTGATAGCGTAATCATCGTCGTCGAATTCGATAGAGGTGGTCAGCAGCGGATGCCCCAGCCTCTCCGCAATCTTGCGGCAGAGATTGTTGTCAGGTATGCGGATACCCACCACCTTTCTCCCCTTGAAAGCCTTAGGCAGAGTGGGGGCGGCTTTGAATAGGAAGGTGAAAGCTCCCGGTGTGTTGTCGCGCAGCAGCCGATAGTGGGCATTGTCGAAGCGGGCATATTCAGCCGCCATAGAAATGTCGGCGCAGATCACGGAGAGGTTGGTTTTCTCCGGATTGATACCTTTCAGACGGCATAGCTTGTCGATAGCTTTCGGATTGAGAGCGTCGCAAGCTATGCCGTAAAGTGTATCGGTGGGTATGATCATGATCTCCCCTTCGCGAAGGAAGTTGCAGATCTCGTCGAGCTGACGGTCGGAAGGATCGTCATTCCATATTTTTATGGTCTTCATGGCATTCTGGTTTGATGTTATTGGGTGTTGGTGTAATCTTCTCTTTCTTATCGCAGGAGCGCGACAGGACACACCCCGCGCAAGCCGGTGGAGCGTCAGATTTCCGGAGCTTTATCAGCTTCCAGACCACCGCCACCGCCACAGCCGCGAGGATGATTCCCACAATTATATATTGAATTATCAAATTCATTTCTCCTTCTTTTTTCTGCTTCCTTTCGTAGCTTTACCTTTGGAGGCTTTCCCTGTGGCCGATGCTTCAGCCATGGCAGCTTTCTCATTTTCGGGCATTGCCTGATCGGCTATGATGCGCCGGTTGGAAGGATCGCGAAGCACAGAATAGACTATCTGGCTGATCATCTCCTTTATCTTGGCGATAAACTCAGCCGCGTCGTAGTCGCCCCGCTCTATGGCTCTCAGCCTCCCCTCCCAGATGCCTGTGAGTTTCGCGCTTTTGAGCAACTCCTCCTTTATGAGACCGATCAATTCTATCGCGGCAGGGGTGGCCCTGAGCGACTTGCGCTCCTTCACGATGTAGCCACGCTTATAGAGAATCTCGATAATGGCCGCTCGCGTGGAGGGGCGACCTATGCCGTTGGCTTTCAGGCTCTCGCGTAGCTCTTCATCGTCTACGGAGGCTCCCGCCGTCTCCATTGCCTTCAGGAGTGTGCCCTCCGTGTAATACTTCGGCGGCTGGGTAGTTTTCTTCACGAGTTTCGGCGCGTGCGGTCCCGTTTCCCCCTTCTCGAAGGGTGGCAACACAGCCTGGCTATCGTCACCCTCGTTAGAGTCGGAGCTTTTGTCGCGCGGGTCGGCAGGAGTGTTGTCGCGGGCATACACGAGCTTCCAGCCAGGGTCGGTTATCACCTTGCCGGTGGCTTTGAAATTGACGTTGTCTACCTTTCCGTTCACTACGGTCTGCTCAAACGAGCAGTCGGGGAAGAATACGGAGATAAACCGCAAGGCTATCAGATTGAAAACGTCGCGCTCGGCCTGAGTCAGACCGGGAGGGAGTGGCTGACCGGTAGGTATGATGGCATGGTGGTCGGTGACCTTCGAATTGTCAAACACCTTCTTGCTCTTCCTCAGCTTCTTACCGCGTAGTGGAGCCAGGAGTGCCTGATAGTCGGAGAGCGAATTGAGTATGCCGCCGCATTTGCCGTAGACGTCATCGGTGAGGTAGGTGGTGTCTACACGTGGGTAGGTGGCCACCTTCTTCTCGTAGAGGCTTTGGATGGTCTTGAGAGTGTCTTCCGCGCCCAAGTTGAGCTTCTTGTTACATTCCACCTGGAGCGACGTGAGGTCGAAGAGTCGCGGCGGGGCCTCCTTGCCGGCTTTCTTCGTGACGTCGGTCACGACAAACGGATGCGCTTTGAGCCGCTCCACCACCTCGGCGCCCTTCTCCTCCTTGTCGTAGCTTTTGCCCGTGGCCGAGAAAAGCACGTCGCGGTAAAGAGTCTTGAGTTCCCAATAATCGGTGGGCTTGAAATTGTCGATCTCAAGTTGGCGGTTTACTACCAGGGCGAGGGTAGGGGTCTGCACGCGTCCTATGGATAGCACTTGCCCCTGCACGCCATATTTGAGCGAGTAAAGGCGCGTGGCGTTCATGCCGAGCACCCAGTCGCCGATGGCGCGGCAAAGGCCGGCCGTATAGAGCCTTTCGAGGTCTTCATGAGCGCGAAGATGCGCGAAGCCCTCCTTGATCGATTCGTCGGTGAGCGAGCTGATCCATAGGCGTTTTATCGGTTTCTTGCACCCCGCCTTCTGCATCACCCACCGCTGTATGAGCTCACCCTCCTGGCCGGCATCACCGCAGTTGATAATCTCGTCGCATTGCTCGATGAGGCTCTTGATAACGTGAAACTGATGCTTATAGCTTTCTACGTCGATCAGCTTGATACCGAAGCGCGGCGGAATCATAGGCAACGCCGAGAGCGACCATCTTTTCCAGTCGTGGCTATAATCGTGGGGCTCTTTCAGACAGCAGAGGTGTCCGAAAGTCCACGTCACGCAATAGCCGTTGCCTTCAAGATAGCCGTCTCTGCGCGTGTTGGCGCCCAAGATGCGGGCTATGTCGCGCCCCACGCTCGGTTTCTCGGTGATGCAAAGTATCATTTCTGTTTCTTAGCTTCCTCCCAGATTTCGTCCATTTCGGCAAGCGGCATATCCTTGAGGTTGCGTCCCATCTCTTTGGTGCGCGCCTCCAGGTAATTGAAACGCTTGATAAACTTACGGTTGGTGCGTTCGAGTGCATTCTCGGGGTTGATGCCGTAGAGACGCGCGGCGTTTACTACGGAGAAGAGCAGGTCGCCGAATTCGGCCTCAAGGTCGTCTTTGCGGCCGGCCTCTATTTCAGCCTGCACTTCCGAGATCTCCTCCTTCACCTTCTCCCACACCTGTTCGGGAGTCTCCCAATCGAAGCCTACGTTGGCCACTTTCTCCTGGATGCGGTTGGCCTTGATGAGTGCGGGCAGGGCTGAGGGCACCCCTCCGAGCACAGTCTTGTTGCCCCCTTTCTCCTTGAGCTTTATCTGTTCCCAATTGCGTATCACCTGGTCGGCATCGTCGGCCTTGACGTTGCCGTAGATATGCGGATGGCGGAAAATCAGTTTGTCGCTCAGTGAATTGAGCACATCGGCAATGTCGAAACGCCCCTGTTCGTCGGCAATCTTCGAATAGAAAGCCACATGCAGGAGCACATCGCCCAGTTCCTTACGTATATTGTCTACATCGTCGGCAATGAGGGCGTCGACGAGTTCGTAAACCTCCTCTACTGTGTTTGGTCGGAGCGATTCATTGGTCTGTTTCGCGTCCCAGGGGCATTTTACGCGCAAAGTGTCGAGCACGTCCAGAAAACGCGCGAACGCCTCTTTTTTCTCTTCTTCAGTGTGCATAAAAGATAATAATCTGTAAAATTGAATGCAAAGTTAGATAGAATTTGCGAGATTATTTGTATCTTTGTGGCTTGAAAATTATCTCCCGCCCCTTAGAAGCCAAAAATATAGCAAAATAGGCCAAAATGGATAAACTGATAGAAACGGAAAAAGGTAAGGAGCTCCGGCGCCTCATCGAGGAGTCGGAACGCATCGTGCTCACATGTCATGTGCGCCCCGACGGCGATGCCATAGGCAGCACCCTCGGGCTCTGGCATCTGTTGCGCAGCCTCGGCAAGGAGGCCACGGTAGTGGTGCCCGACAAGGCTCCCGCGTCGCTCTCTTTCCTGCCGGGCTTCAAGGAGCTCGCCGTATACACCTGCCATAAGGAGTTTTGCGAAACCACCGTTGCGCAGGCCGACCTCATAATCTGCTGCGATTTCAACACGCCCTCGCGTCAGGATGCCCTCGCTCCGGTGATTCAGAACGCGTATTGCCGCAAGGTGCTCATAGATCATCATCAGGAGCCCGATTCTTTCACCGATCTCACATTCTCTTTCCCCGACATGTCGTCGACGTGTGAGGTGGTGTTCCGCATCATCGCGGCCATGGGGCTCTACGGGGAAGTTGACGTGGCGTGCGCCACCTGCCTGCTGACGGGCTTGATCACCGACACCCGCAATTTCAGTGTCAATATAAAGCACTCCGACATCTACGAGATTCTTATGCGTCTGCTCGACAAAGGGGTAGATAAGGAGCGCATCGTGAAGGAGGCTCTCAACACGCGGAGCTATTGGAGCCTCAAGCTTGAGGCGTTTGCCCTCTCGGAGCGGCTGCGCATCTATCCCGCTCATCGCGCTGCCGTGATCACACTGAGCAAGGAGGATCTGGAGCAATACCATTATGAGCGCGGCGACACGGAGGGGCTCGTCAACCGTCCTTTGGAGATCAAAGGGGTGGCCTACAGCATCTTCTTGCGCGAAGATTCCGATTGCGTGAAGGTGTCGGGTCGCAGCGTGGGCGGTTTTCCGGTCTCCGAGATCTGCAAGCAGCTCTTCGGAGGGGGAGGCCATCTTCAAGCCGCAGGGGGCGAGTTTTACGGCTCCTTGGCCGATGCCGATCAGCGTCTCGTGGAGAATATGCCCCGCTTCGACCGCTATCTCTCCGCGGTGCCTTACGAAAAAATTGTGATGTAACAAAGAAATTCCAAAATACTTTTAAATAGCAATGACCGTAATTAACAAAAGAATATTCCGAAATTCTTTCCTTCTCCTTCTTGTGGCTTTGGCTGCCGGACTCGGCTCCTGCAACAAGTCGAAGAGCTATTCGGAATATCTCCGTGAGGAGGAACATGTAGTGAATATCTATCTTTCAGGCCAGAGGGTCGAGATGAACGTGCCGGCCGATTCTATCTCTTTCGAGATGGGCCCCGACGCGCCCTTCTATCGCCTCGACGAAGATGGCTACATCTATATGCAGGTGATCTCCAAAGGTGATATGGACGACCGTGTGGAGCCGGGCGACTACGTCTACTTCCGCTACACGCGCGAGAACCTCAAATTCAAATATATGGATGGGGAGACCGTGATCACGGGCAACCAGAACAACTTCATCAACGGAGCCGACCCGAGCGCGAGCTTCGTATACAAAAACACATATCTACAGTCTACTACCCAATGGGGCACAGGTATACAGTGGCCGCTGAAGTTTTTCGGCTACAACTGCGAGGTGAATCTCGTGTTGCGCAGCTATTACGGCTTCGCCGACGACCAGATGTATTGCTATCCCTATCTGATCAACCTTAAATACTTCAAACCAGAATATTAAGCAAACAAATAATGGCACTTATCAAATCGATATCCGGCATCCGCGGTACGATCGGAGGCCGTCCGGGCAACGGGCTCGGTGGTGTTGACATCGTAAAATTCGCTTCGGCCTACGCCGAGTTTATCCGTCGCCACAATCCGGAGGCATCGCGCATCGTAGTGGGTCGCGACGCCCGCATCTCCGGCAAGATGGTAGATCACCTCGTAGCGGGAGCCCTCATGTCGATGGGCTTTGACGTAATCAATATCGGCTTGGCCACGACGCCTACCACCGAACTCGCTGTGACGGGTCTCGGAGCCGACGGCGGCATCATCATCACGGCCAGCCATAACCCCATTCAGTGGAACGCTCTGAAGCTTCTCAACAGCCGTGGCGAATTCCTCTCCGATGCCGAAGGCAAGGAGGTGATAGCTATCGCCGACGCCGACGATTACAACTATGCCGAAGTGCTCTCGCTCGGCCAGGAGTATAAAGACGACACTTGGGCCATGCGCCATATCGAGATGGTGAAGAATCTGCCGCTCGTAGATTGCAAGGCTATCGCCGAGGCTGATTTCACTGTGGCTGTCGATGCCGTAAATTCAGTAGGCGGCATCGTGATTCCGCGCCTGCTCAAGGCTCTCGGCGTGAAGAAGGTGGTAGAGCTCAACTGTGAGGCTACCGGTCATTTCGCACACACTCCCGAGCCTATACCGGAGAATCTCACCCAGATCTCCTCTCTTATGAAGGAGGGTGTGGCCGATGTCGGTTTCGTGGTTGACCCCGACGTCGACCGCCTCGCCATCGTGATGGAAAACGGCGAGATGTTTGTAGAGGAATACACTCTCGTAGCTGTGGCCGACTATGTGCTTTCGCACACCCCCGGCTCTACCGTGAGCAATCTGAGCAGCTCACGCGCTTTGCGCGACGTCACTGAGAAGCACGGTTGCCAGTATTCGGCTGCCGCTGTAGGCGAGGTGAACGTCGTGACGAAGATGAAGGAGGTAGGCGCCATAATCGGCGGCGAAGGCAACGGCGGAGTGATCTATCCCGAGTTGCACTATGGCCGCGACGCTCTCGTGGGTGTGGCTCTCTTCCTCACGCTCATGGCCAAGAGCGGCAAGAAAGTCACTGAGCTCAAAGCCGGATATCCCCAATATGCCATTGCCAAGAATAAGATAGAGCTTACCCCCGATATCGACGTAGATGCTATCCTTGAGGCCGTGAAGGTGAAATTTGCCGACGAGAAGATCACCGACATCGATGGCGTGAAGATTGATTTCGCCGATAGCTGGGTGCATCTCCGTAAGTCGAACACGGAGCCGATTATCCGCATCTACAGCGAAGCCGCTACAATGGAGCAGGCCGATAAGCTCGCCGAGGAGATCAAGAAAGTAATTGCATCGCTCGGCTAATACTAACCATTTTATTCTGAGAAAAATATGCTGAAAAAGTTTTTCATGAATACCCTCTCCTCCTTTATGGGGGCGTGGCTGGCTTTGGTGCTCTTTTGTGTGGCGGCTGGCATCGTGGCCATCGGAGTGGTGAGCAAGATTGGAATCTCGGGTGCCGAGCCTCAGCAGGTGAAGAAGGGTAGCGTCTTGGTGATCAAACTCTCCGGTATGCTCACCGAACGCGACACCCCTCAGGAACTCGACTATGTTTCGCTGCTTCAAGGCGAGATTGAACGCCCTCAGACACTGGTGAGCCTCGTCACAGCCATCAAGGAAGCCAAGGAATCGAAAAACATATCGGCTATATATCTTAAATGTGAGGGTGTGCAGGCCGCTCCTGCCACTCTCAACGCTCTGCGTGAGGCCCTCAACGATTTCCGCATCGGCTCCAACAAGGATGTCATCGCTTATGGCGACAGCTATTCGATGGGCGACTATTTCGTGGCTTCCGTGGCCAACAAGATGTATCTCAACCCGCAGGGCGCGGTAGAGCTCAAGGGCCTCGGTGGCACTTCACTCTTCTTCAAGGCGCTCTTGGATAAAGTAGGAGTGGATTTCCAGGTGGTGAAGGTAGGCACGTATAAATCGGCCGTAGAGCCCTATATCCAGAATGAGATGAGCGCACCGGCGCGTGCCCAGCTCGACACTCTCTACGGCAATATGTGGGCCTCTATCCGCAATTATATCTACGCCAGCCCGCGCGGACTTCTTCCCGCCCAGATCGACAGCCTTATCAACAACGAATATATCTTCCTGCAGGCTGCCAAGTTTGATCTGAAAAACAAGGTGGTAGATCAGCTCGTGTATGAGCGCAGCATGGACAGCATCATCGCCGCCACAGTCGACGTAGATCTGAAGAAGCTCAATTTCGTGAGCTCCTCCGCATTGCTCTCCGGCTCCGACTGGGGCACGTCTTATCGTGCGAAGAACAGAGTGGCCGTGGTGTATGCCGTAGGTGAAATCGTAGATGGCGGCAAGGCCACTTCGATCAATTATGAGACGCTCGTGCCGCAGATCGTGGAGCT
>CAZGJH010000014.1:17110-19214 GCA_964525735.1 uncultured Sangeribacter sp. | reverse complement strand
GCGGCAAGGCCACTTCGATCAATTATGAGACGCTCGTGCCGCAGATCGTGGAGCTTGCCGACGACGATAACGTGAAGGGTATGGTGCTCCGCGTCAATTCCCCTGGAGGCTCCGTATTCGGCAGCGATCAGATTGGCGATGCCCTCGACTATTTCCAGTCGAAGGGCAAGACGCTCGCAGTATCGATGGGCGACTATGCCGCTTCCGGCGGCTACTGGATCTCCTGCTGCGCCAATCGTATCTTCGCCGATCAGCTCACTATCACCGGATCTATCGGCGTGTTCGGACTGATTCCCAACTTCAAGGGCCTCACCGACAAGATCGGCGTGACGGCTGAGACCGTCACCACCAACCCGCGTGCGGCCTTCCCGAGCACGTTCGCTCCAATGACTGAAGAGCAGAAAGCCGCTATGCAGCAGATGGTGGAGGATACCTACGATCAGTTTGTAGCGCGTGTGGCACGTGGCCGCAAGATGAGCCCTGAGAAGGTGCGTCAGATCGGCGAAGGCCGTGTATGGGATGCCCAGAAGGCACGTGAGATCGGACTGATCGACCAGTTCGGCTCGCTCGACGAGGCTATCGAATGGGTGGCCAATCAGGAGAAGATAGGGGAGAACTATAATGTGGCTCTCTATCCTCAGCTTGAGCCTTCTGTCTGGGATATGCTTCCTGACCTGGCCGAGATGCAGCGTGGCGCCTACGATGCCCTCGTGAAGGGTGAGCTGAGCGAGGCTGCCGTGAAATATGTGCAGAAGATCCTGAGCCGCGAGCCTGTGCAGGCCCGTATGCCGGAGATCGTCACTGAGTTCAAATAAAATAGAATACTAAATACAGCGTCAAGTAACAAAACACCGTCAAGAGCGTTGAAAACAACCAAAGACAAGATAATGGTGAGTCTGCTCACCCCCCTGTCGTGGATCTACGGGGGGGTGACAGCCGTGCGCAACTGGCTGTTCGATCAGAAATTCCTCAAGGAGGAGGAGTATGACATCCCGATAGTCGGTGTTGGCAATCTTACTGTTGGCGGCACGGGGAAAACCCCTCACGTGGAGTATATCGTAAGCAATCTTGCGGCAGATTACAAGATTGCTGTGCTCAGCAGAGGCTACAAGCGAAAGACACATGGTTTCGTGCTCGGCAATTCGAAGAGCACCCCCGACATCGTGGGCGACGAGCCATATCAGATTCTCCGTAAATATGGCCATCGTGTGCATGTAGCCGTCTGTGAGAGCCGGCGAAAGGGTATAGCCGAGCTTACGCGCATCATCCCCGATCTCGATCTGATAGTGCTCGACGATTCCTTCCAGCATCGTTGGGTGAAACCAAAGGTGTCGGTGCTGCTGATGGATTATCATCGCCCCATTTACGATGATAAGCTCCTCCCTCTCGGGCGTCTGCGCGAGAGCCCCTTGCAGATGAATCGTGCCGACATGGTGGTGGTCACGAAAGTGCCCGAAGATATTATGCCGATCGATTTCCGCATCATGAAGAAGGATCTCGATCTGCTCCCATATCAGAAACTCTTCTTCTCGCGCTATGAATATGGAGCCCTTGAGCCGGTGTTCGCAGAAGATTCGCCCTATCACGTGAATCTCGGACAGCTCACGGCCCAGGATGCCGCTCTGCTGCTCACAGGCATTGCCCATCCTCGCTATTTCGTGCGTTATTTCAAGCGCTATCCCTTCAAGGTGAAGGTAGACCATTATCCCGACCATCATAATTTCACTCGCAAGGATATTGATGAGATCGCCCTTAAATTCAAGAATTTGCAGGGCGCCAGAAAGATAATCGTCACCACCGAGAAGGATGCCGTGCGCCTCATGCACAATCCCTACTATCCTCAGGCTCTCAAACCCTTCACGTTTTATCTTCCGGTGACGGTGAAGATGGTCGACGCCCTTGAGGAGGCCGAATTTATTCCGCAGTTGAAGTCGGCTCTCGGTTTTAAGGAGCCGGAAGCTGAGGGGCTGTGATAGTTGCAACTATCGGCCGAGTCTCAGTGTTAATATATTTAGGAGCAATCATAGCTCCCACTATGTGGAGCCCAGGGCTCCGATAACCCAAATTTTTTACTTTATGGAAAAATCAATGTTAGAGAAAATCA
>CAZGJH010000014.1:0-17010 GCA_964525735.1 uncultured Sangeribacter sp. | reverse complement strand
GCTCCGATAACCCAAATTTTTTACTTTATGGAAAAATCAATGTTAGAGAAAATCAACGAGACGGCCGATTTTATCCTCAAAGAGGTCGGCACAGCCCCTGAGACAGCAATCATTCTTGGCACTGGTCTGGGTGATCTCGTAAATCATATAGAGATCAGCAAGGAGCTCCCCTATAACGAGATCCCGAATTTCCCGGTGTCCACAGTAGAAGGTCACAGCGGCAAGTTGATTTTCGGCAAGCTCGGCGGCAAATACATCATGGCCATGCAGGGTCGTTTCCACTATTATGAGGGCTACGACATGAAGCAGGTCACATTCCCCGTGCGCGTGATGCAGAAGCTCGGCGTGACGCGTCTCTTCGTGAGCAACGCGGCCGGCGGCATGAACAAGGAGTTTCAGGTGGGCGATGTGATGGTGATCACCGATCATATCAACCTCTTCCCTGAGAATCCTCTCCGCGGAAAGAACTATGAGGAGCTCGGGCCGCGTTTCCCGGCTATGACTGAGGCCTACAGCCAGGGGCTTATCCGTATGGCCGACGATATCGCCCGCGAAGATGGTATCCGTCTGATGCACGGCGTATATGTAGGCACGGCCGGTCCTACGTTTGAAACTCCGGCCGAGTATGAATACTTCCGCATCATCGGTGGCGACGCCGTAGGTATGTCTACCGTGCCAGAGGTGATAGTGGCCAACCATGCCGGCATGACGGTGTTTGGCGTGTCGGTGATCACCGACCTCGGCGGCAAGGATATCAAGGAGGTGCCCACCCACGAGGAGGTGCAGAAGGCTGCCATCAAGGCCCAGCCTGTAATGACCAAAATCATCAAGGAGATGCTTGAGCGCATCTGATAATCTGAAAATTTGCTATGGAAATATCACAACTTGGTGAGTTCGGCCTTATCGACCGTCTCACAAAAGACTTTCCCCTGAAAAATCCGGAGACGAAGAAGGGTGTCGGCGACGATGCCGCCATCCTCGCATTCGGCGATAAGGATGTGTTGGTCACTACCGACCTCCTTCTCGAAGGCATCCACTTCGATCTCCGCTACGTGCCGCTGAAACACCTCGGCTATAAGTCGGCCATCGTCAATTTCAGCGATATATATGCCATGAACGGCACTCCGAAACAGATCACCGTAAGCCTCGGCGTGTCGAGCCGCTTCACGGTGGAGCATATCGACGCCCTCTACTCCGGCATCAAGTTGGCTTGCGAGCTCTACGGCGTAGATCTCGTGGGTGGCGATACGAGTGCATCCGTCACGGGTCTTGTGATCAGCATCACTTGCCTCGGCACAGCCAATCCGGAGGATGTTGTGAAGCGCGATGGCGCGAAACCTACCGATATTATTTGTGTGAGCGGCGACCTCGGCGCGGCCTTCATGGGCCTTCAGCTCTTGGAGCGCGAAAACCGTGTGGCTGCCGGGCAGAAAGACTTCCAGCCCGATTTCGCCGGCAAGGAGTATATCCTGGAGCGTCAGCTCAAACCCGAGGCTCGCAAGGATATCATTGAGCTTCTCAAGAAGGAGGGTATCAAGCCAACTTCGATGATGGATGTGAGCGACGGTCTCTCATCGGAGCTGTTGCACATCTGCAAGGAGTCGCACACGGGCTGCCGTGTTTACGAGGATAAGATACCTATCGATTATCAGACGGCCCTCATGGCTGAAGAATTCAACATGAATCTCGTTACGGCCGCCATGAACGGTGGCGAAGACTACGAGCTGCTCTTCACCGTGCCCTTGACCGACCACGACAAGATCGAGAAGTTGAAAGGGGTGACGATGATCGGCTATATCACGAAGCCCGAGTTGGGCTGCGCTATGGTGACGCGCGATGGCGGCGAGATAGCGATCCGCGCCCAGGGCTG
Source organism: uncultured Sangeribacter sp. (assembly GCA_964525735.1). Taxonomy (GTDB): domain Bacteria; phylum Bacteroidota; class Bacteroidia; order Bacteroidales; family Muribaculaceae; genus Lepagella. The sequence goes on along the minus strand of CAZGJH010000014.1, from coordinate 15,140 downwards.
GAACGCCTTCGAAACGCCTGCTGAGCCCACGGCGGAACCAGCGGCTGAGGCGAAGCCTGAAAAGGCGGCCGATGAGGCTTCGGCGGAGTAAAAATGCTTGAAAAAATGTATTCTATTATTAAAATTGGGCCCAAGAGGCCCAATTTTAATAAGGTTTAAATCCGTTGAAGATTATTTAACAGTGAGCAAGAAGGGTTTTAAGTTAATAAATACTATTTTTGCATTTGTAAATTCATACAATATAAATCAGCGTAGCCACGGCCCCCGCGCAGCGGCTTCGCAAACGTATAAAGAAACCAAATAAGATATATGAACGAGACTGTGAATATCAGAGAGTTGAACGATCTGATCGCTTCAAAAAGCAATTTCCTTAGCATGATCCGCAACGGTATGGACCGCCGGATTGTAGGACAGAAACACCTTGTCGACTCCCTTCTGATCGCCCTTCTCTGCAACGGACACGTTCTTCTCGAAGGTGTCCCCGGTCTGGCAAAGACCCTTGCTATCAAGACGCTCGCCAGCCTGGTTGATGCTAAATACAGCCGTATTCAGTTTACCCCCGACCTTCTCCCGGCCGACGTGATCGGCACGCTCATCTATTCCGTGAAGAAAGAGTCGTTTGAGGTCAAGAAGGGTCCTATCTTCGCCAACTTCGTGCTCGCCGATGAGATCAACCGTGCTCCGGCCAAGGTGCAGAGTGCTCTCCTTGAGGCCATGCAGGAGCGCCAGGTGACTATCGGCGATGAAACTTTCCCCCTCGACCGTCCCTTCCTCGTGATGGCCACACAGAACCCTATCGAGCAGGAGGGCACATATCCGCTGCCTGAGGCACAGACCGACCGTTTCCTTCTCAAGGTCGTGATCGGCTATCCCAAGAAGGAGGAGGAGAAGGCTATTATCCGCCAGAACATCTACGGCACTCCCGAGCCTATCAAGCCTGTGGTGTCGCCCCAGGAGATCCTTGAGGTGCAGCAGATTGTACAGAAGATTTATATCGACGAGAAGATCGAGAATTATATTGTAGATATCGTATTCGCCACACGTGAGCCGGGCAAGTTCGGCCTCTCCGATCTTGAGAGCATCATCTCTTACGGCGCTTCTCCGCGTGCCTCCATCAGCCTTGCGCTCGCATCGAGGGCTTACGCCTTCCTGCAGGGTCGCGGCTATGTGATTCCTGAAGATGTGCGTGCCGTGTGCCACGACGTTATGCGCCACCGTATCGGACTCTCTTACGAGGCTGAGGCCAACAATATCACCGCCGACGAGGTCATCACCGCTATCCTCGACAAGGTAGTAGTGCCGTGATAGTGTGCTCACGATATGGTAGCCTGACAAACAGATAATATGGACGCAAAAGAACTGCTTCAAAAAGTAAGGAAAATCGAGATAAAAACCCGCGGATTGAGTCAGAACATTTTCGCGGGTGAGTATCACACTGCCTTCAAGGGGCGAGGTGTGATCTTCTCCGAGGTCAGGGAATACCAGCCGGGCGACGATATACGTGATATCGACTGGAATGTCACCGCGCGTCACAACAAGCCTTTCGTCAAAGTCTACGAGGAGGAGCGCGAGCTCACGATGATGCTCCTGATCGACGTCAGCGGCAGCAGCGACTTCGGCGCGGCCGGCGACGAGAAGAAGGAGGTGATTGCCGAAATCGCCGCAACTCTCGCTTTCTCTTCGATTCAGAATAATGATAAGGTTGGCGTGATTTTCTTCAGCGACCGCATCGAGAAATTTATCCCTCCGAAAAAGGGTAAGAAGCATATCCTGCTCATTATTCGCGAGATAATCGACCTCAAGCCCCAGAGCCGAGGCACGAATATCGACGTGGCTCTCAAATTCATGACCAACGCCCTGAAGAAACGCTGCACGGCCTTCTTGCTGAGCGATTTCATCGATCGCCACGACTATTTCTCGAGCATGTCGATCGCCAACCGCAAGCACGACCTCGCCGCAATACAGGTATACGACCGCCGCGACGCCAAGCTCCCCGACGTGGGGCTCATGCGTGTGCAGGATATGGAGACCGGAGCCGACCGCTGGATCGACACCTCGTCGAAGCGCGTGCGCAAGGCTTACGAGAAAGCCTGGTATGAGCATCAGCAGGAGCTTTCGAGCGTGACGGGTCGCTGCGGTGTGGATCTCGCTTCAGTCACCACCGACGAAGACTACGTAAAGGCCCTGCTCGCCCTCTTCCGCAACCGCTCGGCTCGCTAAGGCCCGGCCTATTCACTTTCAAAGAAAATTTTGGAATGATTCAAAAGATTAAGAAAATACTGATAGCACTGGTGTGTCTCGCATCTACGGGAGCCTTCGCAGCCAACGTGACTGTGACGGCCCGTCTTGACTCCGTCAATCTCTTGATGGGCAAGATGACGATGCTGGGCCTCGAGGTGGTGCAGGATAAAGGCAAACCGGGCGGTTTCCCCCTCTTCAAGGATGCCAATCCTGCCGTGGGCTATGTCGGCGTGTGTGGCGACAGCGTTGAGCTGCGCACATCATACAAGGCCGACACCGTAGAACTGGGCTCAGGGCGCATACAGATCAATTACAGGGTGCCGGTGCAGGCTTTCGACTCGGGCACATACCGTCTGCCTGAGTTTGTCTATGTGTCGGAACGCGACACGGCGCGCTCTAACGTGGTGACTCTCAATGTGCTCCCCGTGCCTGAGGTGACGGCCGAAGATCCCATCTCCGGTTTCGCTCCTGTAGCCGAACCGGAGGGTAAGAAGATCACCGACGCTCTGCCCGACTGGCTCTCCGACTATTGGTGGCTTATCCTTCTGATCCTGATCGCCGCTGCCGCCGCCGTTTGGGGCTTCATGCGATATAAGAAGGAGGGCACCGTGCTTCCGAAGAAGCCGGAACCCACACCCTACGAGGCTGCCATGAAAGCCCTTCGCGAGCTCAAGACCAAGAATCTCTGGGAGCAGGGCTTGGAGAAGGAATACTTCACACGCCTCACCGAGATTCTGCGTGTCTACCTCGACCGCCGCTTCGGTATCAACGCCATGGAGATGACTTCGCGAGAGATCATGGATCGTCTCTACAACTCAGATATCAAGGATAAACGCGAATATATGCGCCAGATTCTGAGTGTGGCCGACTTTGTGAAATTTGCTAAGGTGCGCCCTCTGCCGGCAGATAATATCGCTGCTTATGAGAATGCAGTGAAATTTGTTGAGGAGACAAAGCCTCAGCCAGCTGAGGCTGATCAGAGCACTCAGAGTGCCCAGAGTACTCAGAGCCCTAAGGATTCTCAGAAGAAGGTGAAGGAAGGAGGTGAGAAATGATGCTCAAACATCCTGCCCTCCTCTGGCTCTTCCTCATCTATATCCCGCTGATAGGCTGGTATATCTGGAAGCATCGCAACGCCAACCCCTCTATGGGCATCTCTACAGTGGCTCCCTTCGCGAAGCTGCCCGTCTCCTGGAAAGTATGGGCCATGCACGTGGTGTTTGCCCTCCAGCTTGTGGCCATCGGTGCGCTCATCGTAGCCCTGGCTCGCCCGCAGACCCACGATCATCTCCGCACATCGCGCATCGAGGGCACGGATATCGTGCTCGCTCTCGATATCTCCGGATCAATGACGGCCAAAGACTTCGAGCCTTCTCGTTTCGCCGCCGCCAAGGATGTGGCCACGAAATTCGTGAATATGCGCGAGAATGATAACATGGGTCTGGTGGTATTCGCCGGCGAGAGCCTCTCGCTGATGCCGCTTACCAACGACCGCGCCGCCCTGATGAACGCCATCCGCCAGGTGGAGATGGGGCAGCTCACCGACGGCACAGCCATCGGCGACGGCCTCACCAGCGCCATCAACCGTATCGCTTCGGGTAAGGCGAAGTCGAAGAGCATCGTGCTTCTCACCGACGGCACCAACAATGCCGGCGACGTGCCCCCCTCTACGGCTGCCCAGATTGCCAAACAGAAGGGTATCAAGGTGTATACGATCGGCGTGGGCACCAACGGCTCAATCCAGATAACCGACCCCTACGGCTTCTCCACCACTACGATGGAGACCAAGATCGACGAGCAGAGTCTGCGTCAGATAGCCGACCTCACCGGCGGCAAGTATTTCCGCGCCACCGACGAGGAGATGCTCAACGACGTATTCGAGGAGATCGACCGCCTGGAGAAGACCGTGCTCGATGTCGACCGCTTCACCCTTACCGACGAGAATTTCATGCCCTGGCTCCTCGTGGCCTTGTGCGCAATGTGTGCCTCCTTGCTGATGCGCTACACAGTGCTCCGCCGCATCCCGTAAGCTTATAAGGTATGATCTTCACAGTAAGGACGTAACCAATCAAGATAATTAGTGATCAGATGTTCAGTTTCGCATATCCAAAGCTACTCCTGTTGCTCCTGTTGGTGCCATTCTTCGTGGCGCTCTACGCATGGGCACGCTATGCGCGTAGCAAAAATCTGAGGAAGTTTGGCCATTTGAAGGTGTTGCAGCCTCTGATGCCTCTCGCCTCGCCATATAAACCCCCGATCAAGATCACTCTCCAGATGCTCGCTCTCGCGCTCCTGGTGATTGCTTTCGCACGCCCCTGGGGTGGCGTGAAAGACCAGAAGACCGTCAAGGAGGGTATCGAGGTCGTGATCGCTGTCGATGCCAGCAACTCTATGCTCGCCTCTTCTACGGGCGACGAGAAGGGTATCGACCGTATGCGTACGGCCAAGCTTATCCTCGAAAAACTTATCAATCGCCTCGACAACGACCGCGTAGGCCTCATCGTATATGCCGGCGACGCCTATACCCTTATCCCTGTGACGAGCGACTACGTTTCGGCCAAGATGTTTCTCAATTCGATAGATCCCTCGCAGATCACGAATCAAGGCACGAATATCACGGCCGCCATCGACATGGCCACGAAATCTTTCAGCGAAGATAAGAAAATCGGCAAGGCTATCATTCTCATTACCGATGCCGAAGATCTTCAGGATCAGCAGAGTGTGATGGATGCCGCCAAGGCCGCCGCACGCAATGGCATTCAGCTCGATGTGGTGGGGCTCGGCTCCACTGTCCCTGTGCCCATACCATTGAAGGGGGGTGGCTACCTTATCAATCCGGAGACGGGGGAGCCTGTGCGCACAGCCCTCAACGAAGATCTCGCCACAGAGATTGCCGCTGCCGGCAAAGGCATCTACGTAAACGCCTCCAACAACGACGCCCTCAACGAGCTCGACAAGCAGCTCGACACGGTGAAGAAATCGGCTCTCGAATCGAGCTTCTCGGCTGTGCACGATGAGCTCTTCCCGATTTTCGTTTGGATCGCGCTCGGATTGCTCGTGTTAGATATCTTCGTGCTCGACCGTAAGATCGGCTGGCTCGACAAAATCACGTTCTTTAAAAAGGAGGAGAAGAGATGAAAAGGATTGTTTTTTATACCCTTGTGACGCTCCTCGCGTTTATCGCGCCCTCGGCTCAGGCTTTTGCCGCAGGCGAATCTACCAAACAGGAGCGTAACGCCATAACGGAGGGCAACAAGCTCTACAACCGTGGACGCTATCGCGCGGCCATGCAGAAATATGAGGAGGCTTTGCGCGACAACGGCAATTCGGCTGTGGCCCGCTACAACCTCGGCCTCTCCCAGATCAGGATCGGCTCGAATCCTTCCGACACTACCCAGGCCGCCAAGGAGATGGTGCAAAAGGGTTGCCAGCAGCTTGAGCAGGTGGCCAAGATGGGAAGCACGAAGCCTGCGTTGGCCGCGAAAGCCAACTACAATTTGGGCAACGTGTCTTTCAATTCTGAAGATTATCAGAACGCTCTCAATTATTACAAGCAGGCCCTTCGCCTTGATCCGGCCGACGAATCGGCTCGTCGCAACTTGCGCATCACCCAGCTGAAGATTCAGAACCAGAACGACAACAAGGATAACAACGACGACAAGAAGGATCAGGATCAAGACAAGCAAGATCAGAATAAAGACCAGCAGCAAAACCAGCAGCAGAATCAGGACCAGAACCAGCAGAATCAGGATCAGAAAGATCAGCAGCAGCAACAGCAGCAGCCTCAAGACCTGAATCAGCAGACAGCCGACCAGATTCTGCAGGCCATGGAGAATAAGGAGAATCAGACTCGTGCACGTGTCACGACTGGCAACCCCGGCGAGAAGAGCGAGGCACGCAGAAAGAATCCGAAGAACTGGTAAAAACAACGGCGCAATGATGAAAGTGATGAAAATAACTAAACGACACATATTCCTCTCCCTTTGCTTGCTCCTTTTCGTAGCGGCCGAAGCGGCTTCAGTGCGCCTCAACGTGCAGGCCGGCCGCGGACGTCGCGAAATCGGGGTGGGGGAGCTCTTCTACATCACCTATGAGGTGTCGAACACGGAGAAGGCTCCCGAGAAGCCGGCCAACGTGCCTGGTGCCAAGGTGATGTATTTCGACCGCACGGGCCAGAGCTCCAGCTTCTCAAGTGTCAACGGCAAGACTACCCAATCTTACAGCTATACCTACACGCTGACTCTGCGCGCTCAGACGGAGGGCAGCTATACCTTTGGCCCCGTCAGCGTAGACGGCGCGCAGAGCAACACCGTGAGCTACACTATCGGCGCGGCCGCTCAGCCCGTTCAGCCAGGGGCGCCGAGCCAGAACAGTCAGCAGGGAGCTGATCCAGGCCGCCACAACTCGGCCGAAGGGCCGAAGTTTATCGGCAAGGGCGATGGCAACCTCTTCCTGAAGGCCAACGTGTCGCGATCCTCAGCCTATGAGCAGGAGGCATTGGTGTATACCGTGAAACTCTATACCACCTACGACGCCATCAAATTTATCGGGGCCACGGCGGCTCCGAAGTTCGAAGGTTTCGTAGTGGAGGAGTCGAAAGATGTATCCAATCAATTGGAGTATGAGACGGTAGGAGGAAAGTCGTATGCCACAGCCATCATTGCGCGCTACATCATCTTCCCGCAGATGCAGGGCAAATTGAAAGTGCTCGGCAACACCTATACGGTGAGCGTAGATGAGCGTGAATACTATCATGATCCCTTCTGGGGCAACATGTCGGTTTCGAAGCCGCTCCAGCTCAACGTTACGCCAAACGACCTCACAATCGATGTCAAGGCACTTCCCGCGCCGGTTCCGGCCGACTTCTCGGGAGGCGTAGGTAAATTCTCGATCACTTCAACTCTGCCGGCTCAGAACTTCATGAGCAACCAGGCCGCATCGGTGGTGTATACCGTCAACGGCACCGGCAACCTGAAATATGTGAAGTTGCCCGATCTCAACGCTCTCTATCCCCCAGAATTGGAGGTCTATAGTCCGAATACGGAGGTCGATGCGAAGGTCGGTAAGACCAACGTAAGCGGCTCGGCTCGTTTCGATTATTCGTTTATGCCTTTGGAATCGGGGTCTTACCGTATTCCCGACGTGCGTCTCGTATATTTCAACCCTGAGACAGGCAAGTATGAAACTTCCGTTGCCAAGGGCTACGAAATCACCGTAGGCAAGGGTCAGGGCTCGGAGAAATCGCAGACACGCGGCAATCTCTCTTTCAATCAGGCTTTGATGCCGGTGGGCAATCTCTCCCTTTCGCACACACCCTACGTGAAGCGTTTCGGCTATTGGCTCTTCTTCCTCGTGCCGATCGTGCTGCTGCTCGGAGCGGTGGTCTATTATCGCGCTTATCTGAAGGCCAACGCCGACATCCTCTCCGTGAAGAGTCGCAAGGCCAACAAGATGGCTATGAAGCGTCTGCGCAAGGCCGCTCTATGCATGAAGCGTGGCGATGCCGATAAATTCTACGATGAGATGCTCTCCGCTCTCTGGGGATATATCGGCGACAAACTCAAGATGCCCACTTCTGAGCTTACGCGTCAGAATATCAGCGAGAAACTTGAGAATCGCAACATACCCGAAGCTGTCACGGCAGAGTTTATCGGCTTGCTCGACGAGTGCGAGTTTGCGAAATATGCTCCGGCAGCCACGAAGGACAATATGCAGCCCGTCTACGATAAGGGAGTGGAGGTGATCAACAACCTTGAAGATTCATTCAAAAAATCGGCAGCAAATGGAAAGAGTGAATAAGATATGCGGCAAGACAGCCATGCTCTTCTTGATGTTTATCTCGCTGTTTACGGCGGGTGCGCAGGGGGCTGAGATAGCTGAAGCCGACTCGGCTTATAATGATAAAGACTATGCACGGGCCATCTCCCTCTATGAGGAGGTGGCTTCGGAAAAGGGGGTGTCGGTAGGGCTCCTCTATAATCTCGGCAACGCCTATTTTCAGGAGGGCGACTATGGCCACGCAATGGTGAGCTATCTGCGAGCCCATCGTCTCGACCCTTCGCAGAAGGAGGTAAACGCCAATCTGCGCTATCTGCGCAGCCGTGTTGAAGACGCCAACAAGGCTGAGCTTAAAGGGAAGCGCATGAAAGTCTCGCCTGATGAGCCCTCGTTTTTCGAGAGCGTGCATACATCGATAGCCACCAACACTTCGAGCAATGTCTGGGCCGTGTGGGGCGCCGTAGCCTTCATCCTCTTTATCGCAGGAGCGGCTCTCTATATCTTCACGCGCAGCGTGGCAGCCCGCAAGATAGGTTTCTTCGGAGGTATCCTTTGCCTCTTCGCCTCCTTCCTCTTCGTGATATTCGCGGCCATGGGAGCAAGGGCGGAGAGCGCGAGAGACTCCGGAGTGGTGGTAGGGTTTAAGGTGACTCTTCTCACAGAGCCTGGCAAGGAGGCCGACGCCAACAAAGGGGGCGTGCTGACGCGAGGCTCGGAAGTAGATGTTCTTTCAGAGGAAGTAGATGCCGAGGGCAACGTCACATGGTATAAAGTGCGCCTCAATTCCGATTATATCGGATGGATTCCGGCGGCCGAATTAGAGCTCGTGTGAAGTGATATGTTATAAAACATATACAAATTTTTGCCTATTTCTTGGTGGTTTGAGAAAAAATGTCTAAATTAGCATTCCCAAACCGCAAATAGGGCGGTTTCTCCTCTTAAATTAATCGACGGTTACTTATAGTCAATCGTTTAAGTATAACCTCAAAAATACCATCTGCTATGAGCAAGACAATCACCTTCAACGAGCTTCGCAGACTCAAAGACAGTTTGCCCGACGGCTCCACACATCGTATCGCCGACGAGCTGAACCTTACAGTGCAGACCGTTCGCAACTATTTCGGCGGTGTCAACTATCAGTTCGGCAAGAACGTCGGCATGCACATTGAGCCGGGCCCGGACGGAGGTCTCGTAGTACTTGACGACACTACCATCTACGACATGGCTGTCAAGATTCTTGAGGAGCAGAATAAGGCTAAGGCGTAATCCCGACCGGCAGCTTTCATTCGCTTCGATAGATTAATCAGAATCGTCACAATTTACGGCGTCCCAGGAGAGATCAAAACCCCAGGGGCGCCGCTATTAGCATATGATATTTCCAAAAGATTTTGAATCGAAAATAGGGTTTACCCCACTTCGCGAACTGCTCACCGAAAAATGCGAGACGCGCCTCGGAAAAGAGGAGGCTATCAATATGGCGTTTTGCACGGGCTATGAGGAGATTCGCCGCCGCCTCTCGTGTGTGAGCGAGATGCGGGCATTGCTTTCGTCGGGCTCCGAGATGCCCGACGAGAGAATCTACGACGTGGTGCCTTGGCTCTCCGAGATCAGGGCGGCCGGGTCGTTTATGGCGGCTGAAAGGTTGTCGAAACTCGCCGCCACGCTCCAGACTATGCAGAGCGTCGGTGCATTCTTCGCGAAGAAGGATGCCGAGAGCGGCAAATCGCGCTATCCATACCTGAGCGAGGAGTTTTCCGCGCTCCCCGAATTTCCCGCCATCGTAAGGGAGATCGACCGCTGCATCGGCAAATTCGGCGAGGTGAAGGACAACGCCTCTCCTGGGCTCTCCGATGTGCGCCGCGCTATGGCTGCTGCTTCGGGGTCGATGCAGAGGGCCATGCGCCGTGTGCTCGATCATGCCATCCAGGCCGGTTATGTCGAGAAAGATGCCACCCCCTCGCTGCGCGACGGGCGAATGGTGATACCCGTTTCGGCCGGTATGAAGCGCAGCATCAGCGGTATCGTACACGATCAGAGCGCCACCGGCAAGACCGTCTTTATCGAACCAGCCGAAGTGGTGGAAGCCGGCAACCGACTTCGCGAATTGGAGATGGATGAGCGTCGGGAGATAGCTATCATCCTCACTGCGATCACCGATATGATACGCCCCTGCGTAGAGGAGATTGTGGAGGGTTGTAAGATATTGGCGCGCCTCGATTTCATCAAGGCGAAGGCCCGCTTTGCCGCCGATACTAATGGCGATATGCCCAACATAGAGCGCAATCCGGAGATCGACTGGTTTCATGCCGTGCATCCCGGTCTTCTTCTGAACCTGCGCAAGCAGGGGCGCGACCCTGTGGCTCTTGATATCAACCTCACCGAAGAGAAGCGCATCCTGATTATCTCCGGCCCGAATGCGGGCGGTAAGTCGGTATGTCTCAAGACGGTAGCCGTAGTGCAATATATGATGCAATGCGGCATGTTGCCCACGCTCTATTCAAATTCGCATATGGGCATTTTCGAGAGCATCTTCGTGGATATCGGCGATGAGCAGAGCATCGAGAATGATCTCTCGACCTACTCCTCGCATCTCGCCAACATGAAGCATTTCATTCTTCATGCCAACAAGAAGACGCTCATTCTCGCCGATGAGATGGGTTCGGGCACAGAGCCGCAGATTGGCGGCGCGCTCGCCCAGTCGATTCTCACGGAGCTCGGTAAGAGCCGCTGCATGGGCATCGTCACCACCCACTATCAGAATCTCAAGACATTTGCCGAGACCGAACCGGGGTTTGTAAACGGAGCCATGCTCTATGATAGGCAACATCTGCGCCCCACTTTCCAGCTTTCTATCGGAAATCCGGGCAGTTCGTTTGCGTTGGAGATAGCCCGCAACACAGGGTTGCCACGCGAAGTGATTGAGCGGGCGCGAGAGATTGTGGGCAGCGACTACGTAAACATGGATAAGTATCTCCTCGACATACAGCGCGACCGCCGTTATTGGGCCAACAAGCGACTGAGCATCAAGGAGAAGGAGCATAAACTCGATAAGTTGCTTGAGACCTACGAAAGTTCGTCGACCGATCTGAAGACGCAGCGTTCGGCCATTCTTCGCGCCGCGAAAGAGGAGGCGAAGGAGATTTTGGCGGGAGCGAATGCCAAGATTGAGCGTTCAATCCATGAGATCAGAAAGGCTGAGGCTGAGCGTGAACGCACGCGTCAGATTCGCCGCGAACTGGAGGAGTATAAGCAGAGTCTCAACGAGGAAGAGGAGAAGGAGCAACTGCCTGAAGTGCTGAAACCGCTTCGCCACAAGAGCAAGAAAACGGAAGCCGTGCGCAAGGAGAAGAAGGCTGAACCGGCCAAGAAATCGACACTCGAAGCGGGCGACTATGTAAGGATGTCGAGTGGGGGAGTGGTAGGCAAGATACTGAGCATCAGCGGTAAGAAGGCCGAGGTGGCGTTTGGCGCGTTGCGCACAATCGTGGAGCTCGACAAACTGCAGGCGGCTCAGAAGCCGAAGCAGAGTGCCACGGCGACAGTCATGACCGTTTCCGCCTCCACGAGCAATGAGAGCCGCGAGCGGCAGCTCAACTTCCGCAATGAGATCGACGTGCGCGGTATGCGTGCCGATGAGGCGTTGCAGGCCGTCACATATTTTCTCGACGATGCCGTGCAGTTTAACGCCTCCCGTTTGCGCATACTTCACGGCACAGGTCATGGCATTCTGAAGACGCTCATTCGTCAGCAGCTCAAAGCGAATCCCAACGTCACCGACTTCCGCGACGAAGACGTCCGCTTCGGCGGCGCCGGCATCACCGTCGTCGACCTCGACTAAACGCTGACTGGGATGAGGGGCGCCCTCGCCCCTCACCGTGTCGGAGGGAAATACTGTGTCAACGTAGGGAAATACCAGGTCATCGTAGGGACATGCCTTTGGCATGTAGCGGAGCCAACCGAAGCACAGTCGCTAAACCATTATCATAACACCATTGTTTTAACAATAAAAACACTATATCAAAAAACAATCAAGTTATGAAAAATGAAGAATTGAAAGCCAAGATTCTCGACTTGGTAGAGCAATACATCCAGAGTTTCTACGATTACGATTCCAACCCGCAAATCCGCATCAACCCTGCTCTCGACCGCGTGATGCTCGTAAACGGCAGCGATATGCTCACGGCAATCGCCGACTCCGACGAGGCCATCGAGAACGCAGCCAATGCGGATGGAGCCGAGACAGAAGACGCAACCGACTATCAGGCAGCCCAGAACCCCGACTTCTACCCCGTGAAGAAGCTTCTGCTCACTCTCAAGGATGGCAAGGTAGTTCCCGACAAAGCCGCCATCGACCGTATCGCAAAAAAATACTAATCTCAACCTAAAAGCAACCCCCTCGGCAAGATCAGAAGCTCGCCGAGGGGGTTGATATTTTTGTGGCTGTCAAGATTATATGCAGTTGTCGCATCCACATTCATCGCGGTGGGTCTCAGCCTCGATCGTGCTGTGCTGGATATTCATCTCCTCCATAGCCTCGCGTATCTCGTGAATGATTGTGTCGATATGCGAAGAGTCGTCTACAATCACGTGGGTAGTCATCGCCGTCACTGTTGTGCTCAAAGGCCAGATGTGCAGATGATGCACGTTGCGCACTCCGTCGATTCCTTCAATTGTAGCCTTAACCTTGTCGTAGTCAACACCTTGCGGCACACCGTCGAGAGTCATTCTCACACTCTCCACGAGCAGGTCTTTCGACGAGACAGCGATAAAGAGCGCGATTACGATACCCACGATCGGGTCGATGAGATACCATCCGGTGAAGCGAATGACGATACCCGACACTACCACGCCGATCGAAACGAGCGTGTCGGCCGCCATGTGCATGAAAGCCCCCTTCACGTTGAGGTCTTTCTCCTTATCCTTCAGGAAGAGCCATGCAGTGATGCCGTTCACTATCACGCCGGCAGCCGCAACCCATGCGATAGCATCGCCATCTACAGGCTCCGGATGAGCGAGTTTGCGGATAGATTCGAGCAAGATTGCACCCACGGCTATGCAGAGGAGCAGGGCATTCGTGAGCGAAGCCTGAACCGTCACCTTCCGATAGCCATAGGTATAGCGTTTTGTGGCTGCTTTGTTGGCCATTTTGAAAGCCACCAAAGAAATGAGCAGTGCGGCTACATCGCTGAGGTTGTGACCCGCATCCGATAGCAGACCCATAGAGTCGTAAATGAAGCCGAAAATCGCCTCCACCACTACGTAGGCCACATTCAGCCCGATGCCGATCATAAACGCCTTATTCAGCGAATCCACCTCCACATGGTGATGCTGGTGATGCCCCAACCCATGATGGTGATGTCCCTCATGCTCTTCCGTGTGCATGTTCTGTGATATTTTATCTCCCATTTCAAAAAATTAAGTGTTAAGGCCACAAAATTAATCAAACTCTTTCAAAGCAAAGCTCCTAATTCTTAATTTACTCTATAGGTAATTCTTAATTTACTCTATAGGCCGTAGGGGAGGTCGGTGTTGGTTACAAGAGACTTTCAATTTCCTCTTGGCTCAAACCGGTCATTTTTTGAATCATATCGGCTTCAAACCCTTCGTGTAGCATATTCAGGGCTGTCTTGCGTACACCGATTTCGATTCCCTCCGCTCGGCCTTCTTCTCTTCCTTCCTCTCTGCCAATCTCTCTGCCTTTTTCCATACCAATTTCTTCCCCTTTATACATTCCCTCATCAAATGCCGTGTATACCACACTTCTTGCACTTCTGATAGAGTCGAGATGGCTGAAATATGCCCGGCGCGCCTCCTCATCAAGCGAGTCAACACGAAGCTGCGCCCTCGCCTCCTGCAGACCGGGAGCCGTGGCATTCTCGGGTATAGTATTGGTACTCAGGAAATACATCCACTGATCAAGAGGCACCTGCGACCATCGGTCAAAGTCATCGGCCTTCAAGAGGTAGTATTGAGGAAATATTTCATGCACGGCACTTATATCGTATTTTTTCTTCATTCTTCCCGTGAGCCCGAGAGGTTTACCGTCGTGAAGTCCGATGAATTGAGTGGTGCCGTGATACACATAATCATCTCCGGCTCCAAGGTTGAAATATACGATGTTGATGCTGTATATCTTCGGAATAACATCATAGTCATCACTTTCTTTTATATATTCAGTGACAAGCTTGGATGTCCCATACGACATGCGGTGGAAGAAGGATGTTTCGTTATCGTTTTGAACCTCAATCAGAATCTTCTCCTTGTTCTCGTTTTCAGCGAGAATGTCGACGCGGTTGTATTTATCATCGGCCGACTGTTTGTTTCCCTCGCTCTCCAAGATTCTTACGATACGGATTTCACGGCCGAGCAGCGAACTGAGGAAGCCATTGAGGATGGTATGGTCGGCCTTGTGTCTGAGCAATCGTTTGATAGCCCAGTCGAATCGTATAAGTCTGTCGTGTGTCTTTTCCATAATTCTGAATTATTGTATAGATGATTCAAGGAGCGACCTCCAAAACTTGCCTTAGCGAGAATGTCGCTTCAGGGTGTAAAGTTAATGCTATTATTCCCTAATTCCAAATTTTTTTCCACTTTTTCACGGAGGCGGCGGAAAGCGCTTGCCACACGTGTAATCAGTGTTTACGCCGTGGGGAAACTGTCCTTTGAAAAGATGGGCATCAATACTTCTTGTAAAATATACCATAAAATATCATTATTTTGAAAATAATGATAATCAATGCTTTGTAAAAATCCAAAGGAATAATCGCCCATTTTTAGAAAAAATCCAAAGGAATAATAGCCTCAAATATGAGAAAATCCAAAGGAATCCGCCTGTTGGGACGAGTTCTTTCTTATTTTGAGTATTTATGCAATCCACTGCCCAACGAAAAGTATATCCAAAAATTTTCTGTCATAGAGTTATTGAGTTTTTCAGATTTTATGAGTAAATTTGCAACATTCTATATTTTGAGTAGTTGGTAAAACTTGTGTGATGGAAATCAGCTGAGGTTTGAAAAAAATTACTAACTTTGCCCTGAAATTGGGGAGGGTTTTCTCTCTAATACCATAAAACTAACCAGTAATGCGTTTTATAACTCTGATAATCATTGTTCTTCTCATGG
>CAZGJH010000013.1:36183-37808 GCA_964525735.1 uncultured Sangeribacter sp. | reverse complement strand
ATATGGCGTAAAGCTACAATGGTATCTTGCCGTGTCCACAGTTCACTGTTCTGGCTGGCTAGAGCGATCATTGCTTCGTTCAGGTCGTCGGTGATACTTTGTTTAGCAGCGTTGTAGGAGAAATATGAGGCGATGACGGCAGCCAACATAAACGCCAATGGAACAAATCTTCCATAGCGCTGCATTTGCTTCTTCACGCCAGTCTTTCTCTCCTTCTCGCCACAGTTTCTACCCACCTTCTTACCTCCGTCTGGTTTCATAATCGTTTAGCTTTGTCAGTAATTTTATATGGTAAAAATCTTTCTTATCTTATTTCAGTGATAGAAAAATGCTCCGTTTTACACTTTCAATGAATCGATGAGAGAAACTTCATTTTAATTCCGATTCAATATCTTCAATTGAAGGCAATGAGCTTTTGAATTCGTCTGGAATAAATTTAGTAAGCTTAAATTCAGCAATACCAATAGGTTGGGAGGATGATTCGAGGGCATATTGAGCCAAGACATTATCCTTGTCCTTACATATCAACAATCCAATAGTAGGTTTATCTTCTTCTGTTTTGAGAAGATGGTTTACTGCGGTCATATAAGTACCAAGTTGCCCCACATCTCCTGCTCCGAAGGTATCTGTCTTAACCTCAACAACACAATAAGCATGGAGTTTGACATTGTAAAACAATAAATCTATAAATTGCTCAGTATGACCAACCTTTAAACGGTACTCTTCACCAACATAAGCGAATCCAGAACCAAGTTCAAGCAGAAAACGCGATATATTTTTCATTAACGCCTTTTTCAGTTCTCGTTCTTTATACGGCTCTGTCATCTCCGTGAAATCAAATATATATGGATCTTTGGTTAACTCCTGAGCCAAGTCACTATCTGAAGTCGGAAGCGTCCTTGAAAAAGTTGTCAAAGCCTTGCCTTGTCGTTTATGAAGATCTGTGTCAATGAAAGCTTTCAATATATTCCTTGACCACCCTTCATCAACAACTTTATGTGCATAGAATAACGCGATGTCCTTTTTGCCAGACTCGAAGTATTTGTCAATCAGGAATCTGTGGTGACCCCAAGGGATTGAAAAAATAAAATTGTTCTTAATCTGCGGACATCGATCAATCTCATTACAGGTAACCAACGAGACATAATCAGAGTTAGCTTCGACAATCGCTTGTGGGCGTATATCACAAGCAACCGTCTCGTCATCTTGAAAACAATTCGGATATGTCTGGTCATAAAGAAGATACATCTTCTTCATATATTGAAGATTTTGTCGTGAAAAGCCTTCAGTCTCAGGTAAGACTTCTTTTAAATCCTGGCTAAGATTCTTGTAAAATCCACTACCATACGTATTTTCTGCATCGCGTGCAACAATATCTCGCCCAATAGACCAGTAAAACAGTAGCATTTCTTGATTAACTTTAGCAGCTGCTTTAATCTGACTACGTCTGTATCGTTCCTTCAATTCTTGAATCCAACGAGCATAGTCTTTATTTGTCTTAATAAGTT
The DNA here is from genome assembly GCA_964525735.1 of uncultured Sangeribacter sp. Lineage (GTDB taxonomy): Bacteria > Bacteroidota > Bacteroidia > Bacteroidales > Muribaculaceae > Lepagella. The sequence continues at coordinate 36,300 of CAZGJH010000013.1, read as the reverse complement.
TGCTCATATCTATAGTTGTTTAAAATGCAAAGTTACAAAATAATGACAATAGAGCTGGGCTTATTACGACACAAATTCTCAATTATTTTTATTATTGATATATTCAGGTTGAAATTG
>CAZGJH010000013.1:24259-36083 GCA_964525735.1 uncultured Sangeribacter sp. | reverse complement strand
CCCACAACTTGTGGGCACATCTGTGAGCGTCGAAATTGCCCACAACTTGTGGGCACATCTGTGAGCGTCGAAATTGCCCACAACTTGTGGGCATATCTGTGAGCGTCGAAATTGCCCACAACTTGTGGGCACATCTGTGAGCCTCGAAATTGCCCACAACTTGTGGGCATATCTGAGGGCTGTGAAATTGCCCACAACTTGTGGGCACATCTGAGGGCTGTGAAATTGCCCACAACTTGTGGGCACATCTGTGAGCCTCGAAATTGCCCACAACTTGTGGGCATATCCGGGGCTGTGAAATTGCCCACAACTTGTGGGCACATCCGGGGGCTGTGAAATTGCCCACAACTTGTGGGCACATCCGGGGGCTGTGAAATTGCCCACAACTTGTGGGCACATCTGCGAGCGTCGAAATTGCCCACAAGTTGTGGGCAATTTCGAACGGATCCATTTTAGTTGCTCTCAACGATAAAATATACAGTAGTTAGGTTGTAGGGGTCGATAGTAACATTCTCCCATGTGCCGAAATATGTAGAGTGGACGTAAAACTGAAGTTTCTCTGCATTAAGAGCACCAGGTTTGTTGGGAAGCGTAGCTATGTAAGTAGCAGGAGCGGCAGACGAATAGCCGATAGCAGTCTTGGTTACGCCACATTCAAAAGTAGTATTAGAACTCCAAGCGGATGCGCTACTTTCAAGTGTAACTTCGATTGTTGAAGCAGTACCCTCTTTCGGAGTCCAATATAAGTCACTTTGGGGAATTTTAATATCCAGTTGGGCATCCGATTTCACCTCGAAAGAATGCTCATATTCTTCACCGGAGGTTGAGGTGCTTCTAACTGTTCCCTTCAACCAACCTTCACACTCCAGTTTCGGTTCTTCTGAGAATACAATCTCTTGAATATTGTCAGCGATGATTATTTCAGCATCTCTGGAGTTTTGCTTTATAAGATTGCCTCTGAGTGAGAAATTGACTCGGCCATGCAAGTTGACGAGTGGTATCTTGAATTCGAGTGGTTCGCCGGAATAAGGTTTGTCATCAATAGTCTGGCGACCGAGGGAAGTATTAGCCAATAAGCTTATACTTCTTAGCACAACCCCCTTAGGAGCTGTCATCTCAATATCAGATACTCTGATTGTCAGTTCTTCACTGTTAGTCATCCAACTAACTTTAGGCGATTGAGAGACATCCGCTTTTATTTTCACCTGCGTTGTATCGATAGGTGCGAGTTGCGGATCGTCGTGATCGGAGCAAGACTGGGCAAACATGCAGCAAAAAACTCCGAAAGCATATAATAGAATTCGATTCATGTTAATTAGTTATTATAAGACGAAATAAGATTTGATAAAATAATTTGGTAACCCATGGTTAAGGAGTCACTGGTATTCAGCTGCAAAGTTCGCAATCCTAATTCAGGGAGAAGTGAACATTTGTTCAATTTAGACATTTTTCACTCTTTATAGCGAACTTTTTTGATTCGTAAGAGATGTTGTTGGGAAATTTGGAGATAGGATGCCAATTCTTTGACTTTGATCTTAGAAATCAATTCGGGATAAGAAGTAGCTAATTTTTCAAATCGCTCGGCAGGTGTTAGTTCATAGAGTTCCAGGAGGCGGATATAACACATTCTAAACAGGGCGTCGGAGGTTTTGTAGAGAAACTCGGAATCAATCTCTTGCATTTTCTTCAACACGTAACTGATTGGTAGCTGAAGCACCTCAGTTCTTACTGAAGCGATCAAGGAGACCATTGATGGCATTCGCCGGACACCGTTGTTGAAGTCAGTAACAAACTCGTCAATCATAGCGAACCCAACCACTGCCTCTTCACCGTCTGATTTCACTGATGCGTAGCGGCAGTATCCCGACTTTACCAGTGAGATGTGAGTTTCAACATCCCCCTGATGAAGTAAGTATTCATCCCGCTCATAAACTCGAAATTTACCCTCTCTTTCCAAAAGCTCGGTAAGATGGGTAAGATCGACCTGTGACTTATATGAATTGAAAACCTCTTGCACTTTTGAAGAATCTACCGTCATTGACCCATAACGGAGATAGAGTTAAAAATAAAAACGTGAGCCAACTATGTCAATTCCCAATAGGAGGCCCTGAGAAAGCCTGTGAGCGGATATAACAATAGCTGCTCACGCAATGAGCGTGAGAAACCACTATACTATCCTTGCTCAATCGAAAATTTCTCAGGCTTCCTATTGCAAGATGAGCATAACGTTTCTTTTTATTCAGAAATAAAGCGGATCGAACTTTTCCAATCCAACGGCAAAGTTAGACATATAAATCGACATTTCCACAATCCAAGATAGATAATTCGAAATTGCCCACAACTTTTTTATATTCGAACTCTGCTTCATATAAAATACGATCTTGTATAACCAAACAATCCTAAACTATCTCTTTTTGCGTTATATCTATATAAACGCAAAGACACAAAATGGATATCCGAACACAAAATCTTACAAGATACATAACCCCGTTGCGCGAAGGCGGCTCCCTGCCGGCTTTGGCCGAAGCCGACGATGGCTTCAAATATGTGGTGAAATTTCGCGGCGCAGGACACCGCGAAAAAGCCTTGATTGCCGATTTTATGGGCAGTGAAATCGCCCGACTCGCCGGTCTGAAAGTGCCCGAACAAGTCTTCCTTAACCTAGACGAATACTTCGGTCAAGCTGAAGGTGACGAGGAAATACAAGATCTTCTGAAGTGGAGCCAAGGCCTCAATCTCGGCGTACATTTCCTCAACGGAGCCATGACACTCGATCCATACGTCAATCCTGTGGATGACATGCTTGCTTCGAAAATCGTATGGCTCGACACTTTTATCACGAATGTCGACCGCACTATCAAGAATACCAATATGCTCGTATGGCACAATGAGGTATGGCTCATCGATCATGGTGCTTCTTTCTACTTCCACCATGCTTGGAGCGATTGTGAGAAGAGCTCTCTGACTCCCTTTCCTTACATCAAGGATCACGCTCTGCTTCATCGGGCTACGAAAATGAAAGCCGTGGATACTGAGCTGAGAAGCCGCATCACACCCGAAGCCCTTTCGGAAATTGTAGATACTATCCCCTCCGATTGGCTTCGTTGGGACGAAGCAACTCCAGAGGAGGGAGAGGAGCGTAGGGAAACCTATCGCAAATTCCTTCATAAAAGACTCAAAGACGTTGACATTGTAAAAGCCGTAGAAGATGCAAGAGCAAAACAAATTTGAATACGCCGTAGTACGCTTTGTGCCGAACGTAGAGCGAGAGGAATTCCTGAATGTGGGCCTGGCGATGATGTGCAAACGCAAGCGTTGGCTCAAAGTAGCCATTCGCCTCTCAGAGGAGAAATTAGCTGCTCTCTGTCCAAAAGTTGACAAAGAAGCATTAGCCCGTCAACTTCAATCCTTTGTTGATATAGCCGACGGTAAACGCACAGCCGGTCCTATTGCTATGTATCCCGTAGAAGAACGTTTCCGTTGGATAGCAGCCGTGAAAAGCAGCATAATCCAGACCTCGCGTCCTCACCCCGGCCTCTGCACCGACCTCGACACCACCTTTGCCCGCCTCTTCTCTGACCTCGTAGAATAAACTGTCATTCTGGTCTCAAACAGAACCTCAAAAATGCCCACAAGTTGTGGGCATTTTTTGGTGAGTGAACATATGTTAATTGCTTGTTCGAAATTTATTGCTAACTTCGCGGCGAATAAGCGAATAAATGGTAATTTGCAAAATAGAGATGATGACAAGGATTGGAATAGTGATAGTTTGTGCCGTAGCGGCACAGTTTGCAGCAGCACAGGAGGCAGACAGCGTCAAGACCCAGAATCTTGACGAGATTGTAGTCGAGGCCCAATTGCAAAGCACTGGAGCTCAGAAATCAACGTATATACCGACCTCAAAACAGAAGAACGCATCCCAATCGGGCGTTGACCTGCTTGATCAGATGGGGATACCTGAGTTGAAAGTGACTCTCGGCAATTCTGTCGAGACAAATTCTGGTAAACCGGTTGCGGTGTTTATCGACTTTATTCCGGCTTCCGAAAATGATCTGAAGGCAATGCGAATGGCCGACGTCAAGAGGGTGGAGTATTATGAATATCCCTCCGATCCGCGTCTCCAAGGCAACGCATACGTGGTGAATTACATCATGGCCAAATATGAATATGGCGGTTACGTGAAAGGTTTTGGCCACGCCAATCTGTTGAGCTATTCCGGACAATTACTCGGCAACGTCAGATTACAATATAAGAAGATGATGTATGACGTGATGGGCTATGGCTGGGGTATGGACAATCCCCACTACGGCTCAGAGCTTACCGAAACCTACCGCCTGCCACAAGCTGACGGCACTCTGAAAGAATTCGAAAGATATTCAAAAACCCTTTCGGCCGAAGAGAAACGTCAGCAATATTTCGCGGCCTTCAAGGCTACGTATAATTCGGATAAAATACAGGCTTCCACGCAAATCAATGCGAGCATCAACCGCACACCACACTCCGACAGAAACGGCATCGTAACCTACTCTCCGGCTGATTTCCCCGCATCCGAATATTCATCGGCTTTATCCCAGAATGCAAAGTTCATCTCTTACAACGGCTACTATTTCTTCGCTTTGCCGAAGAGTAATTCGCTGACATTCACTCCTTCATATGTGTTCTCGCACACAGAGCGGAATACCTCTTACATTGAAAATGGCTTCAATCCGATTCTGAATGGTGCCATCGACAATACAAATGAATTAAATGGCAATCTGAAATTTAACCACGACTTTGGCAAGTATGGCAATTTCCTCGCATTCGTAAGAGGTTCCTATGAATATAACCGTACCCGCTATTCGGGCTCTGCCAATTCTTACGATAAGGCAAAGTCAACACGCTTCGGTATCGGAGCCAATTATAATGTAACGATTGGCAATTTTTACGGCATGACAGGCTTTGGCTGGGATTGGGACCGCCTGCAATTCGGCGACGATGTCGACCGTCCTTCTTCGCCATGGTTCGACCTCTCCTTGCAATACGGCTTCAAACAGCAACATTCTATCTCCACCACATTCCATTACAGCACCTGGCAACCCTCACCGAGCTTCAAAAGTGACAACGTAATTCAATCAACCCCTTTGATGTGGTATACCGGCAACCCTTCTCTGACACCCTCCAAGAGTTACGATATCGATTTGAATTACACATGGTTGCCCAACAACAATTACAGTTTCAGCGCATTCGCCTGGGCCTGGATTGTCGGCAACCGCTACGCTTACGACTACGAATCTACATCAAACGGCATACTGCGAACCATCAAACAACCCATGGGACGCTACGCACAAGGGAAATACGGCATAAATGGCACTTTGCGATTCCTCAACAGAACACTTATGTTTACTGGTCAGATAGGCCAGGTGCTCAATCATAATGGCTATCCTTACGACGTGAATCACTCCTACATAGATTGGTATGCACGTGTGCGCTATTATCTTGGCAATTGGAACTTTACGGCAACGTATGTCTCAGACAATGGCAGTGCCGACGGCTCCATGAACGGCATCTGGTGCTATGGCAAGAGCGATTGGTATCTCACCGTTGGCTGGTCGAATTCCAATTGGAATGTGAGGGCCGATCTCATCAATTTCACCCGCTGGAACTGGCGAAGCACAAAGCAAGTGATGCACAGCGCATATTACGATACGAGCGAGGTAATGCTGAATGGCACGAATCATGCGCTGATTCAACTATCTGCCACTTACACCTTTGGCTTCGGCAAGAAAGTGACACGCGATAACGAGCCTGGCGTTTCGGGATCTGCATCCTCCGGCATTCTGAAGTAGGCTCCGCTACATGCCGGAGGCGTATCGATACGTTGCTGATCTATGGATTAATCAGTGAGGAGGAGTTGATAATCGGTTACGTCGAGGGGGCGGCCGAATTTGGAGCCTACGTTGCGGAAGTAGGAGGCTCGCTCGAAGCCGAGTCGCTCATGGAAGCGACAGGATTCCTGATTCTCTGCAGTGATGCATGCTATTAGTGTGACGAACCCTCGTTGTCGACATTCGGCAATAAGCGACTTCATCAGGGCTGTGCCTATGCCTCGATTCTTTGACTCGGGGCGCAGGTAGATTGTGGTTTCGAGTGTCTGGCGATAAGCTGGTTTCGTCTTCCACGGATGAGCGTAGCAATAGCCTGACACTCGGCCATTCTCCAGCCATACGAATACAGGATATTCTGTTGCAAAATCGGCTATCCGCATCTTCATCGCCTCCTTGCTCGTTGCCTCCATATCGAACGTAGCCGTCGAATTCAGCACATACCAATTATAGATCTCCGTCATCTCCCCTATCACCTCATCAATCCCTAACGACACTGTAGATGGCAGGTTATTAGACACTACTCGAAAATTTATTGATTTGATATCATTTTCCATATAATTTTCATATCTTAAACTTCTTACCAGTTTTATTTGCACCTGTTGCTCGGTGGACGCGAAAAATCGCGTCCCTACATTCATAATCAAGAACTTACAAAATAATAATAAAAGTCAATAGTGGCATTTATGTCCTAAATAGCATACGCCGATTATCCGTTACGGATAATCGGCGTATAGCGTATTTTATGGTAAGCGAAAAATTACTCTTCGGCAGCGAGATCTTCGGCTGCGAGCTCTTCGGCTTTCTCGGAGCCTTTGGCGCTGTCGGGGAGTTCGAGGCCGTAATGGTTCTTGGCATCGAGCACTTTGAGCCAAAGCGCTATCAGAAGTGCCAATACACCAAGGCCGGCGAATACGAGCATCGGCGCGGTGTAATTATACTGCATCGGGTCTTCAACTCCAGGATTGGATGCGGCCAACACTGCACCGATAATCATCGGGAAGGCGTAGAGACCGATGTTCTGAATCCAGAAGATCACGGCATAAGCGGAGCCCAGGAAGCGGTTTTCTACCAACTTCGGCACGGAAGGCCAGAGCGTGGCGGGCACGAGCGAGAAACTGATGCCGAGCACAACAATCGCCGAGTAAGCTACCACCGCCGAACGAGTGGCGGGGAGGATAAGTGCGAATGTGAGGTGACAGATGATCATCAGGAGGGCACCGAGGATAAGCATCGTAGCGCCCTTACCCTTGCGGTCGAGATAGTGGCCGAGGAACGGAGTGATGATGCCTGCGCCAATCGGGAAGACGAAGAATACGAAACCAGCTTGCTGCGCCGTAACGCCGAGGTTACACTGAAGCATGTTGATGCCATATTTCTGGAAGGGGAAAATGGCCGAATAATAGAGCACGCAAAGAAGGGCCACAAGCCAGAACACTTTCGACGAGATGATGTATTTCAAATCGGAAATCTTGAAGGGATCATCTTTCTCCTCTCCGTTGTTGCCCATCTCCGTTTCAAGCTTCTTATCAAGGAAACCGTAAACAATGAAGCAGATAAAACCGATCAGCAACAGAAGCACAGCTGCTGCCACAGGACGCGACACGCTGATGTTGCCACCGAGGGTTGCGATGGCGGGAGAACCAACCATCACGACAGCCACACCAAGACGCGCAAGCGCCATCTCCGAACCCATCGCGAGGGCCATCTCCTTGCCAGCAAACCATTTGACGATACCGCGTGACACGGTGATACCGGCCATCTCTGTGCCGCAACCGAAAATCATGAAGCCGATCGCCGAGAGTTTGGCCGATGCAGGCATTCCTTTATAGAACGGCGTGATGTTCCACCACGTGTCGGGGAGATTGACAAACCCGTCCATGAAATGGGCGAGCGAACTATCTGCAAATGAATCGGTAAGAGCGTAATAATTGATAAAACCGCCGATAAACATCACAGCACCGGAGAGTATTGCCGTGAAGCGTACACCCATCTTGTCGAGAATGATTCCGGCGAAGATCAGGAAGAATACGAATACGTTGAGGAAAGTTTCTGATCCGGTGTAGCGGCCATAAGCCATCGGATCCCAACCTTTGGTGTTCTGAAGATATTCCTGCAGCGGCGAGAGAATATCCATGAAGATGTAAGCGAAGAACATTGCCGAAGCGAGCAATACGAGGGCCGTCCAGCGTGCCCATTTTTTGTCGCGAAGCAGTTCTTTCGGTGCTGTTTTAGCGTCCATTTTGAATTTGTTAGTGTCTAAAAAGTTTTTGAAAGCACAAAATTACGAATTATTTTTTGATTTTGGAGGGTATGAGAGTGGAATTCTGATTTTTCAAAGTGCTTCGGCGGCTGCGAAGAATCGCGTTCCTACTGCGACTCTGCTCGCTCCGCTACATGCCAAAGGCATGTCCCTACGTTGCTTTTGTTTGCTAATCAGACAAATAAGCGAGAAAATATATACACAGTTAGTAAACACATTTTAAGAAATTTTCGTTAAAATTCAGTTATATATTGTAAATACCGTGTTTATGCACTAATTTTGCAGAATAAAATAGAGTTTTTATCCGTATACTAACCTAAATTTTACCAACCTATGAAGAGACTATTTCTCTTGGCCGTGGCTTTGATCGGGATGGTGTCGTGGGCCCTCGCCCAAGGCAACACGATGACTTGTCGCGGCTCTGTTATTGATGAGCTTGGTGAACCCGTAGTGGGAGCTACGGTGCAAGCCAAAGGCACGCAGGCGGCTGTTCCTACCGATATCGACGGTAATTTCAGTCTTAAAGTTCCCCGCAACGCCAAGGAGATTCAGATCAGCTACATCGGCTATCTGACTAAAACCCTTAAGGCTCAGCCCGATATGGGCGTTATCAAAATCGAGCCCGACTCCAAGATGCTTCAAGACGTTGTGGTGACTCAGTCGGTGGCCCGCACTCGCGAAACGCCCGTGGCTATCTCAGAGCTCACTGCCGGCGACATCGAAGCCAAACTCGGCAACAAGGAGTTTCCCGAGGTGCTCAAGTCGACTCCCGGCGTATGGGCTACCCCCGACGGCGGCGGCTATGGCGACGCGAAAATCAACATGCGTGGCTTCAAGGCCCCCAACGTGGCCGTTCTTATCAACGGCGTGCCGATGAACGATATGGAATGGGGCGGCATCTACTGGAGTAACTTCGCCGGCCTCTCTGGCGTGACTTCAAGCATGCAGACTCAGCGCGGTCTGGGCGCAGCCATCATCTCTGCCCCCTCTATCGGCGGCACGATCAACATCACCACCAAGGGTCTCGACTCAAAGAAGGGTGGCTCCGTATGGTATGGCACAGGCAACGACGGCCTCAACGATGTGGGCGTCAGCTTCTCTACAGGCCTCATGGACAACGGCTGGGCCGTTACTGTGCTCGGAAGCCGCAAATGGGGCAACGGCTATGTGCAAGGCACACAGTTTGAAGCCTACAACTATTTCGTAAACGTCTCCAAGCGTATCAACGACAACCATCAGCTCTCTCTTACCGCTTTCGGCGCGCCCCAATGGCACAACCAGCGTAACAGCGGCAACGGTTTGACTATCGAAAACTGGCAGAAAGTTGACAATTTCATGACCAACGGCGAGAGCATGTATCGCTACAATGCCGCCTATGGTTTCGACAATGAGGGCCGCGAGCGCACTATGAACCGCAACAGCTATCACAAGCCTATCATCTCGCTCAACCATATCTGGCAGATCAACGAGTATTCTTCGCTCTCTACTGCACTCTACACCTCTCTCGCTACGGGTGGCGGCTACTCCGGCCAGGGTCGCGGCAACTACTCCAACTCTTCTTGGTATGCTGCCTCCAACGGCAACCTCAACTGGACTGTAGGCGACATCACAATCCGTCGCCCCGACGGCACTTTCGACTACGGCGCTATCCAGGACATGAACGCCGCTTCTACCACCGGTTCGAACATGGTGATGTCGATGAGCAACAACTCTCACGAATGGTATGGCCTCGTTTCCACTTACAAGAATGAGGTGATTCCCAACAAGCTCACGCTTCTCGGCGGTATCGACGTGCGCTACTATGTAGGCCACCACAACAACAAGATCATCGACCTCTACAGCGGCCAGTACTTCATGGACGACAGCTCACGTAAAAACGTGAAAGTAGAGAACAACGCTGCCGCTGCCGATCCCAACTGGAAATACCAGAAGCTCGGCGTAGGCGACATCGTATATCGCAACTACGACGGCCGCACTCACCAGGAGGGCATCTACGGCCAGGGTGAATACAAGCTCCTCGACGGCGCGGTGACTACCTTCCTCGCAGGCTCGCTCAACCTCACCACTTATCAGCGTATCGACCATTTCTACTACGACGAGGCTCATGCCAAATCGGAGACCCGCACATTCCTTGGCGGAACAATCAAGGGTGGCGCCAACTGGAACATCGACCGCCACAACAACGTATTCATCAACGGCGGCTACATCTCAAAAGCTCCCTTCTTCTCGAATGGCGTGTTCCTCTCTTCTGCAACAAGCAACGCCATCAACCCCAACCCGAAGAATGAGAAGATCGGTTCAGTTGAGCTTGGCTACGGCTTCCACTCTCCGAAGTTCTCTATGGTGCTCAACGGCTACTACACAGTGTGGATGGACCGCACCGACCGCGACACCCAGCGCAGTGCCGACATCTCCAGTGGCGACCATGCCGGCGAACGCTACACCATCAACCTTGAGAAAGTGCGCGCACGCCACATCGGCCTTGAGCTCGACCTCGCCTACAAACCCGCACAATGGGTTGAATTCCAGGGTATGCTCTCTTGGGGCGACTGGCAGTGGGACAACAATGTGAAGGGCTACTTCTACAACGACCAGGGTCAGCCTCTGAAGAATACCAGCGGCGAACTCGCGTCAGGCATCCTCGCTCCCGACCACGCTTGGGCTATCGTTAACCAGAAAGGTGTGAAGATCGGCGGTTCGGCACAGACTACTGGTGCCATCGGCGTGACTTTCAAACCTTTCAAGGGCTTCAAGATCGGCGGCGACTGGACAGTAGCAGCCCGCAACTATTCCGACTATTCGGTAAACGGCAGCGACCTCAGCTCCGGCGCTGTGCTCAACGTGAAAGCTCCCTGGGAGATTCCTTGGGGCAATGAGTTCGACCTCAACTGCAGCTACAAGTTCAAGATGGCAGGTCTCGACGCTACCCTCTACGGCAACGTCTACAACCTCTTCAACTACTATTATGTGAAGGACGCCACCACCGACTATAACGTTGTGGGCGCATGGAACAATGCTTACAAGGTGTTCTACTCATTCGGACGTACATTCTCGATCCGTCTCAAAATCTCCTTCTAATCCTCAAAACCGGTAAGAAAATGAAAATTTCAAATATCAACCCCCTGTTGTTAATGGCTTCTGCCGCTATCCTCACGGGATGCGGTGAAAATGCCTGGAACGACAAACTCGACGGGTTCGAGGTGCCTCCGGTGTATACGACAACGGAGACTGTAAACTACACTCTCACAGCCGCCGACTATAAGACAATAGCAGGATTGGCCGCCAACAAGGCTATAGCCGAGGCCGACGGCACTACCGCCGAGCTCGAAGCTATCGGCAACAACCTCTGCTTCGCCACGAAAGCTCAGGCACGCAAGTATCTGCCCGCTTTCTTCGCTCAGTCGAATTTCCCCTACTTCACTATGAACAGCGGAAGCTCTATCAAAGTGGAGTATGCCATCGGCAGCGGCGTATCGGCTGAGACCGACGCCATCAACGCCGGCACACCGGAGCTTCGTCTCACGAAGGCCGACTATCAAGAGGTGTGGGAGAGTGAAACCGACTTTATCGAGGCTTTCGCTCCCATAAAACCTGCCGCCAGCTACCTGCCCCGCTATCTGCGTGACACTTACGACGATGCTGAAGCAGGCGCATACGCTGTAGTCAACTACAACGAGGCCTCCGAGAATCCTATCTTCGG
>CAZGJH010000013.1:0-24159 GCA_964525735.1 uncultured Sangeribacter sp. | reverse complement strand
CCCGACTTCATCAAGAGTCATCTCACCGATGGAGCGAAAGTGAAGCTCACCGGCTACTTCGTATGCGTCAGCGGATCAGCGAAATATTTCAATATCCTCGTGACAGGTGTCGACGGCACCAACATCAGCAAGGTGCGCCCGATGAAGGCTCCCGCTGTAGAGGTTCCTACCGTGACCCGCAACGCCATCTATCAGTTCGACGGCACGAAGTGGGCTGTTCCGGCCAACACGATCGTGCTCCAGCCTGAAGATTACACCGCCATGGGTCAGAGCTACGGCAACCTCAGCGGCCTGCTCCCCAACACTCTGCTCCCCATCTACCTCGATCAGAACAAACCCTATGCTACGGCCGACGATGCTGTGACTGTTGTCTATAAATACTACAACGGCTCATCTACAAGCTATAAGGCATCACGCTTCATATTCGACGGCAGCAAGTGGGGCCAGGGCGATCTCGTGATTGAGCAGTTTACGAAGAGTGGCGACGACTGGAAATTCAATCCTTCGGTTACGCTGACACTCCCCGCCGGCAAGGGTCAGAGCTTCAGCGCCACCTACTATCAGGCGTGCGTTGATTGGGTTTATGAGAATATCGACGTGCCCTTGGGCTCTACCGATATCAAGTCGGGCATCGGCTACGTGACGACCTACGGCAACAACGAGTATTATTCAGGCACCTCGGCTTATCAGAACAACGTCGACCTCCGCGGCGCTTCGGCACGCGCACAGTATCCCGAAGGCTACGAGGGTATGACCGACGAAGAGATCACCGAGATCGAGAAGAAGCGTTTCTGCACCGAGACCTTCCCTGGCGCGCTCTCGAAACTCTATCCCGAGGCTGAACTCGTAGAGGGTATGGACGTGCTTTACACATTCACTTTCTCCGCTTACTATGGCACATCCACTAAGGTTTACACCGGTGTTTGGAAAGTGGTTGGCAAGGGCAAGTTTGAGTTTGTAAGCTGCGTTCTCGATATGGAAGGCGAGGAGGCTACTCCCTTCTATGAAGGCTCCAACTGATAACGAATTATACCGATAGAGAAAGGGCTGCTCCTTGTGTGGGGCAGCCCTTTCTGTTTCTTTATCATGCAAATACTTGCGGTTCAGACGCCGAAGTGCTTGTTGAGAGCCGATTTAATTGTGGCGGCTTCCACGAAACCGATCGAGCGGTCGAGTATCTTTCCCTCAGGCGTCATATAGATTAGGCAGGGGATATTCTGGATGCCGTAACGCTGGGCGAGAGCCGGCATATCGTCGGTGTCGATAGTCACGAAGTTTACCTTGTCGCGATATTCTTCGCTAAGTTCGTGAAAGATTGGTTTGAGTTTCTGGCAGGGAGGGCACCAGGTGGCCGAGAAGTCGACGAGCATGGGCAGCCCGTTGGTAGATTTGAGACCCTCGTCGGTGACGTTGTAGTTGTCACCGTTTACGGTAGTCTCGATCACGTTCTCCACACCAGTTGAGTCGGTGTCGGCGGTTTTGGAGTTGCTGCCGCAGGAGGTGGCGGCGAGTGCGAGGGCGATTCCGCACATCCATATCATTCTTTTCATCTCACAATATCTTTATTTGTTATCAGATTGATGGGTTCTATGGAAATATAACAATTTATCTGATGAAATTTATCAGGCCAAAATGCGTTATATAGGTATAAGAGTAAGTTATGAAAAGAAGTTTTTCAAAATATATACGCATTCTCCTGCTGACGCTGCTGGTGCTCGTGAGCTCGACAGCCCTTAACGCCGAGACAGTGAGCCAGAAAGAGGCGTCGCGTTTGGCAGAGGCATTCTTCAATACCTCCGCCGGACAGGTCATGGGTAAACCGAAACTCGTATACAACGGTAAAAACCTAACCACCAACCGTCTCTTCTCCCCTTTCTACGTCTATAATCATCCCAAAGGTGGATTCGTGATAATCGCGGCCGACAACAAGGCGATGCCCGTGCTCGGCTACAGCCTTAAGGAGACTTTCTCTCCCGACAATATCGACGACGCCACGAAAGAGCTCCTCTCGGAGTATGCCAAAGATATCGAGTATATACGCTACGACAGCCGACTCCCTGAAGAGGCTATCGGAGCCTGGACCGACATACCAGCCTATCTCCACTCCCTTCTTTTCGACACTCCCGATTACGATGTAGCCACGCTCGACGACCACGCCCAATGGCGTATGCGCGCTCAGGCCACGGAATTTCCCGGTGTGGCGGCTCTGAAAAAAGCCGCTCTGACCGAGGAAGAAGACGACGAGGATATAGCGTTAGAAGATGAGGAAACCCCATTTGAATTCTACGACAGCTTCGTAGCCGAAACCCGAGCGGCCGAGGAGCAGCGTCTAAGGGCATTCGATGAGAAACTGCGCCCTACTGAGCCCGTGCTTCGCTGGATAGGTGGCGGCCACTATGAGCTCTGGCTGCCTGAAGATGTGTCGATGGTGCGCATCTACAACCTTGCCGGGAGAATGGTGAGGGAGCTCACCTATCGCAACACCGACACTGCCGTATTCAATATCGACAGCGAGCCGACAGGATTCTATTTCGTATTGGCCAACGGCACTTCCGGCCGACCCTATGGCCTCAAAATTTATAAGTAAAAAGAAGAAATTATGTTGAAATCCAAAATAGCCGCTGCGGCGGCTTTATTCGTTATTGTAGCAGTTGTAGTAGTGACATTGGCCCTTCAGGCTCCGTGGTGGTGTCTGATAGCCGAATTTTTCGCATTCATGGCGGCCGAAGCACATTTCGCCGCTCTTCTGATAGGCAACAAAAACCCCTACGCCTACCGTAAACTTGAAAAGAGCGCCATGATACTCGGAGTTCTTTTCATCCTTTCTATCATAGCGCTCTTTATCGTATTTCAATTCATGAATTAATCTTATTCCATCTTCGATAGGGCTTTTTCGGCGGCCGCGAGGTCTTCGGGCGTGTCGATGCCGATTGTAGGCTCGGCCGTGAGAGCTGTGCGTATGCGATAGCCATTCTCAAGCCATCGGAGCTGCTCCAGCGACTCCGCTATTTCGAGCGGCGAACGCTTGAGCGACGTCACCTCGGCGAGCACGTCGGCGCGATAGGCGTAAATGCCCACATGGGTGTGGAATGTAAACTTGTCGAGCCATTCCGTCCACTCCACGCCTCGGATATATGGTATAATACTGCGCGAGAAGTATAGCGCGTCGCCGTTCAGCGCGCGTGTCACTTTCACCAAGTTAGGATCAAAGAGCGCTTCGAAGTCAAGATTCTTGTCGAATTCGCGCACAAGCGTAGCGAGCTGTGTGGCAGGATCTTTACGGAATATATCCATCAAGGCCGTGATCTGCGAGGGGGCGATGAAGGGTTCGTCGCCCTGCACATTTATCACCACGTCGGCCGGCTTGCCGAGTTTGCAGAAGGCCTCGTAGATGCGGTCGGTGCCGCTGTGATGATCGGCCGAGGTCATGACGGCCGTGAATCCGGCTTTCTCTACACATTCGCGTATACGTTCATCGTCGGTAGCCACGGCCACAGGCACACCGGCTTCTGTGGCACGGCGGCAAACGCGCACCACCATCTCCACGCCACCGAGCTTGGCGAGCGGTTTGCCGGGGAAACGAGAGGAGGCGTAACGCGCCGGTATGATTACAATAAACGAAGGGTTGCTATTTTCCATATTATTTTGTATTTGAGTCTTTTCGGTTGGCGGCATTCTCCTTTTTGAAGGCCTGGAATCGGGTGATGGTCTGCTTGAGCCATCCCGGCACGATTATCGCGCCTATCACGAGATAGACGTAGTAAGAGATCACTCGCCAGAAGATCGCGAGAATCAGGGCCAGACCGGCTGTGGGCACGATATCGCCGTAATATTCGGAGAAGATCCATTCGCTGAGGCCAGAGCCGCCTGGTGTGGGCGAAACCATCAGCACAACCCAGATTATGAATTCCCGGGCGAAGATGAGCCATTGGTGCGGATCGGCCGCCGGGAGGAAGCCTAAGAAGAGGGCGTTCACCACGAGATAGCGCGACGTCCAGGAGAGGGCCGTGCCGCCGAACACCTCCAGCCAGAAACCGAACGGCTTCTTGCGGAGCTCTACCGATGTGGCCACCATGTTGTTGCCGAGTGTCTCCGCGCTGTTTTGCCAGCGACGAAGCCATTTCATGCTGAAGAGCTTGCTTATCACCCCGCGAATCCATTTCGGCTTCCAGATGATACCGGTGAAGAGAATGAAGGTCCATACGGCTATGGCTGTGTATACGAGCCAGAATGTCAGTTTGATACCGTGGGAGAAACTGGCGTCGCCCGAAGAGAAGATGTCGCCTCCCGTGAGGAGCACCACCAACGGACATCCTATCACGAAGAAGAGCTCATCGAGGAAGAGCGTCGTGATCATGAGCGTCGTGGCCCGGCCGAATTCTACCCCCTGGGAGTTGAGAAACACCATGCCGAGCGAACTGCCTCCTACGGCCGAGGGGGTGATGCAGGAGGTGAACTCGCAAAGGAAGTCAACCTTAAAGGCCTGTGTCCAACGTAATTGACGGTCGGTGAGCGCACGGAAGCGCCAGCTGAGTCCGAAATCGCGGCCAAACATGAAGAGAAATCCCAAACCGATGCAAAGCCATGTGCGGGTGGTGAAATGTATCCCTTGCCACACTTCGGCGAGATTCTCCTTCTTGGCATCGTGATAAAACATCAGCACCACCACCCCAAGACCGATGGCCACGGGGAGGAGCACTTTCCATATGGAGAAGAAACTTTTGTCCGGAGGCGCGGCATGCTGCTGAGCGGCTCCCCCTGTTTCTGCTGGATTCGTCGAAGAATTCATCGTCTTCTATCGTTTATAGTTTTTGATGATAGTGTCGTAGCGGTCGGCCACCTCCCCCACCACATCTTCCCAGCTTCTCACGAGCGTCTGGCGCGCTCCCTGGGCCACGCGGTGCAATTCGTCGCGGTCGGTGGCGAGATGCTCTATGAGATCGGCGAAAGCCTGTGGCGTGCGCTGGGCCAGGAAACCGTTCTTTCCGGCCGTCACCACCTCCGAGGCCGTGGAGCCTTCGAGGAGAATAGTGGGGGTGCCCATCGCGGCCGCCTCTCTCACCACGAGAGGGGCGTTGTCGTAGAAGGAGGGGAAGAGGAAGAGGTCGCTCGCGGCGTAATAGTCGCTGAGCGTATCGCGGTCGTTGATCACGCCGTGAAGAATCACACGGTCGTCAAGGCCGAGCTCCTTGATTTTGTCCTGGAGCTCATTTTTGGCGTAACCGGTGCCAATGAAGTTCATTTTAAACGCCACCTTCCCCTTGAGCAGGGCCAAGGCATCGATGATTATTCCGATACCCTTCTCCCAGATGTGTTGCCCCACGAAGAGGAGGTTGATATCGCGCTCATCGAAGCCGAGAGGCTTCTTTGCCTCGTTCTTATAAGATAGGAGATCGCCTTTCACGATAGAGGCAAAATCGTTGCCGTTTTCTACCACCGTGAGCGGCCCGCGGTAGCCATATTCACGCACCGTCTCCTCCACCTGAGCCTGCGGAATCCACACCTCGTCGCAGGCGTTGAAGAAGTTGAGGATGCGCTTCATGATAATGGGCACGCACCAGGGAGCATGCTTGAACGAGTGTTCAAGGTCGGAGCGGTATTTAGAGTGAAACGTGCCGATGAGCGGTATGTTCTGTTTCTTTTTTACGTATACTGCGAGGCGCCCCGAGGAGAAGGGGCAGTGGGCGTGTACAATACGGAAGTCAGTGTCACGCAGGCGTTTCCAGATAAACGGGTCGAGCTTCGGGTAGCCGTAGCGGTAGGGTTTGCGCGATTGTATGGGGAGGGAGAAGAAGCGCATCACGGCGTAGTCTACCTGAGGCGAGACGGGGTTCCAAGGGGTCACGACAACGGGTGTGCGCCCGGCCTCCTTAAGCCAGTGCACATAATTCTCCACCGTCAGTGTCACGCCGTCGAGAATAGGCGGGAAACTGTCGTTGAAGATGCCGTAAAGCCCCTTACCAGAGGGGTGTGAGTAGAAGCTGCTCATAATAATCTGCAAATTTAAGAAATTTTTTGCTGAAGTTGCCCCAATTTTTTAAGATTTCAACAGATAATTTTTAATTTTGCAATTAGGTTTCGCTCCGCAATAGGTAATTTTGCCTTCCCGATTCGCTGAGCGACCCGTGATTTTCCTTTAAAACGAATAAATTTGAGATGATGAAACTTCTCTATCCATATATATTGCTGTCTGCCTCTTTGGCTGCGCTCCCCTTCACTGCCCGTGCGCAGGAGCCCGACGATTCTATCGAGTGGAATATGCTCGACGATTTCGTGGTGCAGAAGAAGAAAATGGGCTCTTACAAATTCGGCGACGCCGAAAACGGCTTCAAGATAAATCAGGCCGAGCTATTCAAAGCTGCCTGCTGCAACCTCGGCGAGAGCTTCACCACCAATCCCTCGGTCGACGTGAATTATTCCGACCCCGCCACGGGCGCGAAACAGATCAAGCTCCTGGGTCTTTCTGGAAGCTATGTGCAACTGCTTACGGAAAACCTTCCCGCATTCCGTGGCGCGGCGCGTCCGTATGCCTTGCGCTATGTGCCCGGACCGTGGATGAAGAGCATAAGCGTGTCGAAGGGATGCAGCTCGGTGAAAAACGGTTTTGAGTCGATGTCAGGGCAGATTGATGTGGAGTATCTCAAGCCTGACGATCCGCAAGGAGTGGCTCTCAATCTTTTTCTCGATTCTCACCTGAAGGCGGAGGGAAATGTGGATGCCAACCGCAAATTTACCGATCGCCTTGCTTCGGAGGTTCTGCTTCATTATGAAGACCGCTTTATGAACCACGACGGCAACGACGACGGGTTTACCGATATGCCCGATATCCGACAGGTGAATGTGCAGAATCGCTGGAAGTATTTCGGCGAGAAGTATATTTTCCACGGTGGGGCGGGCTACCTCAACGAGAAGAGCCGTGCCGGCCAGATCGGTCATCATGCCCTCCACGGCGCGACTCCCTACATCATCGATATGCTCACCAACCGTGCCGAAGCCTATATGAAACACGCCTTTATCGTCGACAGGGAACGCAATGGCAATATCGCACTCATGGCCACAGGCTCTTATCATGACATGGATGCCTCCTACGGCCTGAAGGGGTATGGCGTGAAGGAATGGAACGCTTACGCCCAACTCATCTACGAAAGCAATTTCACGGTGCAGCACAAGCTTTCGGCTGGATTATCGTATAATTACGACACTTTCCGTCAGCGTCTTAGAGAGACCAACGACGCTGCCCTCCCCTACTCCCGCCTCAACGAGAAGGAGACTACGGCAGGAGCTTACGCGCAGTATACCTGGAAACCCTCTGAGAAGGTGACGGCAATGGCCGGCTTGCGTGGCGACTGGAGCAGCCTCTACGGATGGTTTGTCACGCCGCGCCTCAACGTGCGCTATTCGCCTGTAGAGCGTGTCAATCTGCGTGGATCGGTCGGCAAAGGGTATCGCACCGTGTTCGGTTGGGCGGAGTATAACTATCTCTTGGCCAGCGGACGTAAACTCGTGATTGACAACCTCAACCAGGAGGCGTCGTGGAACTATGGCGCCAACGTCGACTGGTCGATACCCATCAATCAGGAAACTATCCGTCTTAACGCCGAGTACTATTACACACGCTTCGATCGGCAAGTGGTGGTAGATTATGATTCTGATCCTCATTCACTTACGATCGGCAATCTGCAAGGTAAATCGTATTCGCATACGTTTCAGGTCGACGCCACGTATGAATCGTCGTTCGGCTTGAGCGTCACAGCCGCTTACCGTCTCAACGATGTGAAGACCACCTACGGCGGCCGATTGATGGAGAAACCGCTCACTTCGCGCTACAAGGCCCTGCTTACGGCTTCTTACTCCACGCCTATGGAGATCTGGCAATTCGATGCCACGCTGCAGCTTAACGGAGGTGGACGGATGCCCGCTCCTTATCTGCTCGACGATGGCAGCTGGTCGTGGGGCAAACGCTTCAAGGCCTTCCCTCAGCTGAATTTCCAGGTGACCCGGTGGTTTCGCCACTTCTCGATCTATGCGGGCGGCGAGAATCTGACCGGGTTCAAGCAGAAAAACCCGATAATCTTCGCATCCGACCCGTGGAGCCCCAACTTCGACTCCACGATGATCTGGGGGCCTGTGGAGGGAGCGATGTTCTATGTGGGCGTGCGCTTCAACTTCGGGAAGCTCTGATGCGAGCGCTCTTTTTGCACGTTTTTATATATCTGTATACGATATGAGTCAAATGTACGTTTATAAGTTATAACCTAATACTTTTTAAAACAATGATGAAGAAATTTTTCGCACTTTGCCTGCTTGTGATGGCCACGATGAGTGTATCGGCAAAAGATATCAAAGAGTTTATCGTAACCACTACTCCTCAGATGTCTTGCCAGAACTGTGAGAACAAGATCAAGAAGAACCTTCGCTTCGAGAAAGGTGTCACCGATATCCGCACAGACCTTGCAAGCCAGCTCGTAGTTATCACTTACGATGCCGACAAGACCAACGAGGCAGCCCTCACCAAGGCTTTTGAGAAGCTCGACTATAAGGTGACGCCGGCTGTTACGAAAGGCGTAGCTGTTGGCGTTTCCGACAGCAAGGCATGCTCTGGCGCCAAGGCTTGCAGCAAAGCAGCCAAGACTTGCGACGCTACCTCCGGAGCTACTGCTCAGCAGTGCAGCGGCGACGATTGCAAGAGCGGTTGCGCCGATTGCAAGGCCCATGCTGCTACCAAGAAAGCCGACGCAGCTTGCAAGAAGGCTGATGCAGCCTGCAAGCGCGCAGATGCCCATTGCAAAGCAGCCGATGCTCAGTGCAAGAAAGCCGATGAGGCTTGCAAGAGAGCTGATGCCCAGTGCAAGGCAGCCGACAAAAAGATAAAGAAGGCTGAGACCAAGATCAAAAAGGCAGAAGCTGAAAGCC
Source organism: uncultured Sangeribacter sp. (assembly GCA_964525735.1). Taxonomy (GTDB): domain Bacteria; phylum Bacteroidota; class Bacteroidia; order Bacteroidales; family Muribaculaceae; genus Lepagella. The sequence continues at coordinate 15,246 of CAZGJH010000013.1, read as the reverse complement.
AGAAGGCAAAAAAATAAAAATTTTTCAAGCTGACCGTGAACCATCGAAATCCCACCGATGTTATAATATCAGAAAGCTGGTTATCAAGGTTTGTTAGTCAAGGTTTGATAAGGTTCTTTTGAAACTTGATAATCGGTAAAGGTTTCATGATGTTAGGTTAGTTTGAAAGTATTATTGAAATAACCGCGATCGATGTGAATCGACCGCGGTTTCTTTTTGCATAATCCCAAAAAATTTCATAAATTTGCATTATCTACATGACTCGCTAAGACATCTATTCTGCGGAGCCATGCAGATTTACTTTTTAAAGATACACTTATGACAAAAGCGCCCAAATATCCCGTTGGGGAACAAGACTTTAAAGCTCTTATTGAAGAAGAATATATATACATCGACAAAACGCAATACATCCAAAAACTTCTTGATACGGGTGCAAAATTTAGTTTTTTGGCACGTCCACGTGGGTTTGGGAAGAGTCTTTTCCTTTCAACTTTGAGATATTTCTATGAAGGGCAACGTCATCTTTTTAAAGGATTGGCAATCGACTCGTATGACTGGGATTGGGCCGAATATCCGGTTCTTTACCTAAACTTGAATGCAGTTCGAATTCCCGATAAAGAGAATTTTGACAAATTTTTCGAACAGACTTTCAAGGAGTGGGAAAAGAAATACGGCGTGGATGTTGAGAACAAATCTCTCTCGCTAAGATTTGAAGCCGTCCTTGAAGCTGCTCATAAGAAAACAGGAAAGAAGGCAGTTATACTTATTGACGAATACGATAAGCCTTTATTGGGATCTCCTGATGAAGAGAATCTTTTCATGTATTGCTATTCGAAACTCGCTGATATTTATTTGAATTTTAAGAACAGTTCCCGAAATATCAAAATGGTATTTCTGACAGGCGAGAGCTGCTTCTTTAAACTGAGCACCTTCTCCGACCTCAACAATATTGACGATATAACCTTTGATGAAGTATATGGCGACCTCTGTGGCATCTCTGATAAAGAACTTCAAGAGAATTTTGAGCAACAGATTAAAGACCTATCAAAGGAGATGAATCTCAGCTATGACGAAGTGTCAAATGTTCTAAGAGAGTATTATGGGGGCTATAGATTTTCACCAGAGGTTACCAACCTCTTTTACCCTTCATCACTTCTTCAGTGTTTCAATCTGAATAGTGTAGAAACTTATAAGCAACCTACAGACTACTCTTCGCTAATTGCCAAGGCTCTACCTGGAAACAAAGAAGATTTAAAGGATCTTATCAATAAGGAAGTGGATTTTGATACTCTCAGAGATTTAGATATTAGAAGTGACGAGCCTCTCAGTCACATGTGGCAGGCCGGCTATGTGACCATTAAACATTATAATGAGCAAAGAGACCTCTACCTACTGGGCATTCCCAATAAAGAAGTAAAGCAGAAAATCGTTTCATGATGTTAGGTTAGTTTGAAAAGTATTATGGAAAACATTAAAACCGCGGTTGATGTGAATCAATCGCGGTCTATTTTTCGTGTCCTATTCATCCTGAGCTTTCACTTGGGCTGCCATTGAGATATCATCATCGTTATTAGGCAACAACCTATAGCCGAAGAACGGCTCCGTTGTGATATCCTTCACTGAATCATCGGTGTCGGCAAAGAGCTCGCACTGTTTGATGACGGTTTCCAAGGCTTTATCCTGCTCCTCAGGGGGATACTTATATTTCTTGAGCAGTCGCTTCACCATTCTGCGCATATTGGCACGTGCAGATTCCTTCTGCCGCCAGTCGATAGTCTTGCTGGTACGCATAGCTTCGGTAAGCTCTTTAGCCATCGCCACAAGCGTCTCGTTTTCATAGAAATCCCTAATAGCCTCGGGGCGTGTGAGCGCATCGTAAAAAGCCTGCTCCTCCTCCGTCAGACCGTATGCTGAAGCCTGCTCGGCATGCGCCTTCAACTCGCGAGCCATTTTGAGAAGCTCTTGTATCACTTCCTCATTGCTGATCAAACCACGTAGGTATTCCGCCAAGCGGGCATCAAGCATTTCGCTAAACTTATCCGCTTGCGTCACATTCTTCTTGGCGTGTTTACGGATGTGTTGTTGGAGCAGTCGTTTAAGAAGTTCAAGGGCGAAATTCTTCTCTTTCATCTCGGCCACCTCCTTTAGGAATTTCTCATCAAAAAGACTAAATTCGGAATCCTTCGTGTTGAAAATCTCCACCACGCCATCAGCCTTTACAGCCACTTTAAGCAGGTTGGTGATACGCTCATCGATAATCTTGCGTGTTATTTTCTTATTGGAAGTGAGGCGGATGAGAAGCGTGCGCACAGCTTCAAAGTAAGCCTCTTCAAATTTCTCGGCTACCGACAACAAGCTTCGGCACAAGGTTGTGGCTTGCACAAGTCGCTTGCTTGCATCAAGAAAGACCTTCTGGGCGGCATCGTATTCTATTACTCCCTCTTCACTCGGAAGCCCGACAATATTATTCGGATCAAGTAGCACATTCACACCTCCTTTGATAAGAGTAGCACGCTGCAGGTTGCTACATGATGCAAAATCTGAATAATCGAAACCATTCATGCATTCCCGACACCGTGCAAGGGCTGCCAGAAATTCTTGATAGGCGGTATCCTTAATATCAGGATTGCCGAAGCGTTTCTTATCGCGGTTGGTGTAATCGTGCATCGCTTTCTTAAGAGCCTGGGCAATACCGATATAATCCACTACGAGTCCACCACTCTTTTCCGGAAATACACGGTTAACGCGCGCTATAGCCTGCATCAGGTTATGCCCCTTCATAGGCTTGTATACGTACATCGTGGCAAGGCTCGGCACGTCGAAACCCGTAAGCCACATATCCACGACAATCGCAATTTTCATCCGCGACTCATTGTCCTTAAACTTGCGAGCGAGTTCCTGCTTATGAGCTGCCGAACCGATAATATCATTCCATTCCACGGGATTCTGATTACCCTGAGTCATCACTACGCCGATCATATCCTTCCACTCGGGTCGCAACTCTATAAGCTTCTGATATATAGCAATACCGGTAGCTCGGTCGAGTGCCACAATCATCGCCTTGCCCGTGAGGTGATTCTGCCGGTTGCTTTCATAATGCTCAATAATGTCGCGGCACAGAGTATCGATTGTTTCAGGGGCATGAAGAAGAGCGCGTAGTTGTGCATTCTCCTGCTTTGAGCGTTGTAGATCGTCTTCATCGGCACCCTCCTCGGCAAGTTTGTCATATTCACGGTCGAGCAGACGAAGAGTCTCCTCATCAAGATTCAGCTTGATGAGGCGGCTCTCGTAGTAGACGGGCACGGTGGCACCGTCTTCTACCGCCTGAGTCATGTCGTAGATATCGATATAGTTGCCGAAAACTTCGCGCGTATCATTATCGTCAGCCTCAATAGGCGTGCCCGTAAAACCGATAAAAGAGGCATTCGGAAGCAATTTGCGCACGATAGCAGCAAAACCAAGCTTCAATTCACCGGTGGCTGTGTCCACTTTGGTTTTGACATTGCTCTGCGAGCGATGTGCCTCATCGCTCATCACGATTACGTCGCCTCTCTTCGTAATAGCCTGCTGACGGTCTTTGAACTTCTGGATATTAGCGAAGATTATGCCATGGCTCTTACGCTTTTCGAGCAGATCATAGAGTTGATTGCCGTCGGAGGCCTTGATAGGAGTTTGGCGGAGATAATCGCTGCAAGCGGCAAAAGTAGAGTGCAACTGGTCGTTGAGATCAAGGCGATCGGTGAGCACCAAGATAGTCGCGCTCAGGAGATTCTTCAACAACTGGTGAGCATAGAATACCATCGAAAGGCTTTTCCCACTCCCTTGGGTATGCCAGAACACACCGATCTTTCCATCCTTGCGCCCAAGAGCTTCACGCGTGCAATCCATTGCCTTCTTGACGGCAAAATATTGATGGTAGCCTGCGAGGATACGGGCCTTCTTCGTATCGCTGCCCATCGAAAGAGAGAAGTCGGATATAAGTTCGACAATCCTCTTTCGATCAAAGATACCGTCGAAGAATGTCTGAAAATCAGCAATGGATGTGCTCTCATAGGAGCCATCGGTAGTCTTCCACTCCATAAAACGGTCGAGCGGAGCCGTGATGGTACCCGCTTGCGTATCGGCCATGTCGCTGATTACAAGCACTTGAGCGGCTGTAAAGAGCTGAGGCACCTGTCGCATATAGTTTTGCAACTGCTGATAAGCCTCCTCCGAGTTTGTCACTTCACGTGTCGGAGATTTCAACTCAACCACCGCAATCGGCAATCCGTTAAGAAAAACGACTATATCAGCACGTTTTCGTGCTTGGCCGTTTACAACTGTCCATTGATTGGCAACCTGGAAGATATTGTTTGTAGTCAACGTAGCGTCATCCGTATTAATGAGTCGGATATGTTCACTACGAAGCTGACCGTCATTACCTTTGAACGACACATCAATACCATTTTGCAACCAGTCGGTTAACTGAACATTTGCTGGGACGAGCGGTTGTGAAAAAAGCTCTCGCACCTTCCGCACAGCCTCATCTATAGCCGCCGATTTCTCAGTGCCGTTAATGCGCAGCAAAGCCTCACGCAATTTTCCGGGCATAGTGGCATCGGACAAATCGCGTCCTGTGGTAGCCTCAACTTCCGGCCCATACAGCACCTCGTATCCGAGCTCTTTAAAAAGCTCAAGCACAGTCTGCTCGTAAGCATCCTCAGTGAAGTGGTAAGTATTGCTCATAGCTCGTCGTTTTCAAAATCAAAAAGAGAAGGTACTTTAGGTTGAGGCAGAGGTGGGGTAAACGTACCAATTATAATGAAGGGATTTCTGCTTCTAAAATGATGCACCATAGTCGTCCCTAAAAAGAAATGCAGATCCTTTTTTCTGGCAAATTCATCTAAATATTTTTCGCGTACTTTTTTACAAGCCTCAAGTTCTGAAAGATTGTAATCTAATATGTATCTGCGGTATAAGGCACATACTTCCCAATCTTCGATCATGAGTTTTCGTGTTTTTCCATCCTCCGATTTGAACACATAGGAAAACTCGTAAGGAATTTTATCAACTATTTTAAATAGTTTTTTTACCTCTCTTTCTTCTTCGGTATCAAATAAATTCCCCTGAGACATTCTATCATAAATAGCTTTCACCTTCTTCTCATCCCATTCTCGTTTACATGGTACGTAAACGAAATCGATTATTTCGGTTGGCTTAAACACAGCTAAGGAGGTACCAATAGCACGATTTTTAGCCTCTGAAATAAGTTCCTCCATATTTGTATATACCTTCTTCAAAGCGAATTTTTTCCTCTCCTCCCATCCATTTTTAGTGTCAATTATATCTCCGAGTGTAATATCGTCATAATCAACTGGTCGAAAGCTTTCTTTCCTCGGGTCAGAAGTATTTTTCTCTAACTCAAGTTCTATCCATTGCCACTTTTTATAGCGAGTGTCCAATTTTCGAAAAGGCACAGGATACACTCTTATCCACGAGCCATCTTCCAAGAAACCGGCAGTACAGACAAGTTCATCATATTTTTGTGACAGGGTTGGATAAGTTTTTACCGTAACCAGGACTTTCGTTTTGGCCATAGTTTATAGATTTACCAGTGAATAATTACACTGAGGGATTGACATTAGTTTTTTTGCGATTCGGCTTCTATGACACTGCATCGGATCATGCTCAAAACAAGTCAGTGCTATTCGTTTGTCATTCTGAAGCAGTTTATACAAGAAATTTAATTCATTCCTGGCAGAGAGCAAAGTGGTTGCCTCATACTCATCAAATAGCCTATCATAATCTGCTTGAGTATTGAGTTCCTTTCGCTTTTCAGAGACGATTCCAAGTGTTGGGATATGCTGATATCTAATTCCGACACCTTCACATGCCTTTTCCAACTGACTCTTGGAAAAACCAAACTTCTGGCTATAAGCATTCCTCCTTACATCACAAAGTACGCGTACATCATTTTTAAGTAATGTAACCATATAATTTTCAAGAGAAATACCTTCATAACCAATCGTCATTAAAGACTTTTCAGGAATATTGCGCCTTTGGTTCAGAACTATAGAATACTCTTTGTCGGTCAAAATATCTTTTGCGATGGTGCTATTGATGGCAAAAAATGGATAATTTTGATAAGTATACCTAATAAGCTCTTTGGTAGTTTTTTCAGCAAATCTTTTGATTATAAGAGCAATATTATGATTATCTCCTGCTTCAATCAATTTGCCTGACTTTAAATCATGTCTTGAAATTTTATATTTTGGAGTTGCATCAGAGTCATCAAAAAGAAGGTAACCTTCTTTTGTAAGGTTTCTTAAATCCTGGCTTAACTGCATGGAGTAGCAACCATACTTATAAGGCATAAAGTCATAAACTCTTTTCTCTTGCCGATCAGACAAAAGGAACATAAGTTTCTGTATTTTTACACTTGGTGCCCAATCTTCTAATTGTTCCATGAGGGTGACCAAGCATTTCTCTCTGTAGAATCGCATAGCTTTCTGAATCTTCTAAAGATATAACGGAATTATTCCACTTTCATTTCACCTGACATCAGCTTCGGCAACAACGTATCTCTCAGCTGCGCCAACCGTGCCGATTCTTCATTCAGCTTCGCCATCTTGGCATATATCGGAGTGATTTTTTGAGAAAACAGTTGTACAGCCTTTTTTGTAGGCTTGACAAACTCTATCAAAGAGAAGTCTTTGTAGTTAAGAGTTTGTCTCACACCTCCAATTGCACGTAGTGAAACTTCCTCTTTGAATAACCTTGTCTTAGTGAACTGAACGATAAAATCTTCATAGCTTTCTATTGCCTTAAAAACAACATACACAGGACTTACACATCCATCAAAACAATATTCATTTATACCAATTGAACCTATATTTATACGAGCAGGGTTATATGCGAAGGTTTTGGGTCTCACAATAATGTACTTATCCAAATCCTTACTATACACTTGCTTGGTAAAGAATTCATCCGAAAGTACTAACTGTCCTGAAGAAATCGGTGAAAGAACTCTTACATCGTTCCGATTTCTTACCTTTTCCTTAATTTCGATTGTTAAATCACCGAGTGGACATATTTGCCAGTCGGAGGGCATTTGGCCGCCGAAGGGCTCGAAGTCAATGAACCACGACTTGAAAAGAGCCTGTGCCAATTCCTCCAACCGCGCATTTATACGACGATTGGTCTCTATCTTCTCATCCAACGACGACAAGATAGCAGCAATCTTCTTCTGCTCAGTCAATGATGGAAGAATTAATTTAATTCGAAGCATATTTTCTTGGTTGAGCTTAGGTTGGGCTGAACCAGTTAAATAGCCACTAATATCAGACTTATTTATTATGGCAGCTAATAATTTTAAGTTTACATTTCCATTAGACTGCATAATATGGGCATGATTATTAAGCCAAAATTTTCCTGATACAATTTGGGCTATTGGCGATTTTCTCGATTTTAAGTTTTCTCCGTCCTCAGCCAATATTAAGTATTCCCCATCGAATATGAAATCGTTAACATAATCTATTATATTTTGAGCACCATAATAAGGATAAATTCCTTTCATTGATTCTCGTTGCATTGCTGATAAGGGAATCCTTTTAGAATCCAAAATCTCAACTAAATCGCCTAATCTTACTTCTTTCCACTCTGACATAGCTCAAAGATTTATGCCAATTGAGGCGAGTTGTTTACGAATTTCAGCCTCTTGAGTTGCAGACTGGGCAAAGAGATCACGTAGCTCCGACGTAAGGCGAGCAACCTTCTCATCGAACGACTCACCATCCTCTTCAACGTCTGCTACACCAACGTAGCGTCCAGGAGTGAGTACATATCCCTCCTTGGCAATGTCATCAGTAGTGGCTGCGGACGCGAAGCCCCTCTCTGTAACATCTTCTCCACGACGGAACGACTCGAAAGTATCGGCTATCTTACGAATGTCGGTTTCGGGATCGAGTTCGCGATGTGTACGATCTTTCATATAGCCCATATTGCGGGCATCGATGAAGAGTGTCTTACCAGGTTGAGCCTTTTTCTTCGTTAAAAACCATAAACAGCACGGAATCTGCACGTTATAAAATAACTGACTCGGCATGGCTACAATACCTTCCACCAAGTCGGCGTTGATGATATTCTTACGAATCTCACCCTCTCCGCCTTGCTCTGAGGAAAGCGAACCATTGGCGAGCACCAAGCCGATGCGTCCATTGTCAGCAAGATGATAGAGCATATGTTGCATCCAGGCAAAGTTGGCGTTACCCTCCGGTGGAATACCATATTGCCAACGGAGATCATCCTTCAGTTGGTCACCTCCCCATTTTGAGATGTTGAAGGGAGGATTCGCCATCACGAAATCGGCTTTCAGGAAAGGATGCTTGTCATCATGGAAGGAGTCGGCGTAGGAGTTGCCGAAATTGGCTTCGATACCGCGAATGGCAAGGTTCATCTGTGCGAGTCGCCAAGTGTTGGAGTTGAGCTCCTGACCGTAAACCGAGATTTGATTTACATTTCCTTGATTACGTTCGATAAACTTCGAAGACTGCACAAACATACCGCCCGAACCGCAGGCGGGGTCGAAAATCTTACCTTTGTAGGGCTGAATTACTTCCACAATCGTGCGTACCACACATTCGGGAGTATAGAATTCGCCACCCTTCTTACCCTCTTCGCGGGCAAACTCACCAAGGAAGTATTCGTAAACTCTACCGAGCACATCACGGGCTTCGCCACCAGTGAAATGGAGATTATTCTCGAAAATATCCACTACATTACCGAGGCGGCGTTTGTCAAGTTCAGGACGGGCGTAGTTTTTCGGTAGGATACCGCGCAGCTGTTTGTTCTCACGCTCCAAAGCCTCCATAGCTTTATCGACGGCCGAGCCGATTTCAGCTGTCAAAGCAACGCTTACAATTTTATCCCAGCGAGCATCAGCAGGAACGAAGAAGATATTGTCGCCGATATACTCGTCGGGATCTTCCTCGAAGCCATCACCTTCCGCTACGAGTTCGTCGTATTTCGTTTTGAAACAATCATTGATATATTTCAGGAACACAAGTCCGAGCACCACCGACTTATACTCGGCAGCGTCAAGATTGCCACGTAATTCGTTGGCAGAATCCCATAAAATTTGCTCGATGCTTTTCGCAGTTTCCTTTGCCTTCGTTTTCTTCGCCATTATGATAGAGAGCTTCAAAATTCTGTTATTGTCCGAGAGAGATTGTGTCAGACACAAAATTACAAAGAAAATCTCAACTTGGCAAAGTCTCAAAGAAGAAAAGTCACTTTTTTCTTCTGAATAAAGAGAGAGACCGCGATTGATTCACATCAACCGCGGCTTAATGTTTTCCATAATACTTTTCAAACTAACCTAACATCATGAATTGAAAATCGCCGAATTCCTATTGAATTAACTCAATATGAGGCAAACGATTTTCTGATATTATAACATCGCCTCGGTTCAGTTGGTTCACCACGGCTTGAAAAATTTTTGAAAAAATTTCTAAGCAAAAGTTTAAACAGAATTCATCTAAGCGTATTTCCTTGTTTTACTTTATTTTAAGCATATGAAACTTTTTTCTTCAGATAGGATCTATTATGGTGGTATAGCTGAATCACAGGTGCTCGGTGGACGCGAAAAATCGCGTCCCTACTATGGGCATTAGCGAGTTTGGGTGGGTTATAAAGTATAAGTAGGAAGTAGGCGTGGGCCTGCTTCCTACTTGCTGGAGGGTTGGGAGATGATTCTTACTTGAGCTTGAGCACCTGGCCGATCTTGATGACATCGGCATTGCTCATGTTGTTGATCTTGCGGAGCGTTGTGGCCGAAAGACCGTAGGAACGGGCGATCGATGAAAGTGTGTCGCCTTTGCGTACAGTGTAGGTGTCCTTCTCAGCGTCAGCCGAACGATAGGGATTCTCCTTCTCTGCTTTGGCAAGATTTCCAGAGGGGGCATAGTTACGTGCCTTGGTGTAGGTCTTCTTGTCGAAGAGATAAGAATCGGTGTGAGTCGTCTGGTTGGCGAAATCGAAGATAGCCGAAGGATTGATAGCATAACCCATGAAACGGGTCTCGAAGTGGAGGTGCGGACCTGTGCTACGTCCGGTGCTACCGCCGAGTCCGATAGGATCGCCGGCCTTCACAACCTGATCGGGCTTCACGAGATGCTTGTTGAGGTGACCGTAGACGGTCTCCAAGCCGTTGGGGTGACGGATAATCACATAGTTGCCGTAACCCTTGGCCTCATAAGCCGTGAGACGCACCTTGCCGTCGAATGCTGCGTAGATAGTGTCGTTGCTCTTGATAGCGAGGTCGACACCCTTGTGCATACGTCCGAAACGTGCACGGTAGCCATAGTTGGAAGTTATCTTGCCGGGGACAGGCATGAAATAACCTGTCACGTCAATCATTTTAGAATTGGGCACCTCATTCTCCTTGAAAGGATTCACGGCCTTGCTGTTCCAGCCTTCGGTGTATATATCGAGCTCAGGCTCAATATCATCGATGAGATCGATGAAAGTGTTCTTCTCTACAAGACGGATCTGGTCTTTGCTTTTGGCCTGGTTTGCGAGAAGCTGCTTGTGAGCGTCTGAGTGGGGAGATTTGCTTGTGATAGTCTGAGCCATGGCGCCAGCTGCGAAAGCGGCAAGGAGGGTCAGAGTTGCTAATTTTTTGAAAAGAATCATCTGTTTTTTTCTATTTTTTCGCGGGAGAGAGACACCCGTTCAATTGGGGTTTGTGTTGTTAATTGTCGTGAGCTTATTTGTCGAGCTCGTCTGTAGCGTACAGGAAACCGATATTGGCCGGAGTGTAGTCGCAGATCTCCTCGGGCGAGAAGAAACGAGCTATCTCGATTTTGGCGTTCTCGACGGAGTCGGAAGCGTGGATGATGTTAGCCTGATTGCTCATGCAGAGATCGCCACGAAGTGTGCCGGGCTGAGCATTGCGACCGTTAGTCACACCTACCATCTCACGGAAGACACTTACAACATCTACACCCTTGAGCACCATGCACACCACCGGAGTGGCCATCATGGAAGCGGCGAGGCCGGGGAAGAAAGGACGATCAGCGAGGTGAGCGTAATGCTCGCGCAGTTTCTCGATCGTGAGCTGCATCATCTTCATGGCGATGATAGTGATGCCACGTTTCTCGATTCTTCCAATCACTTCTCCCATCAGTCCGCGTGCTACGCAGGAGGGTTTCAATATTACTAAAGTCTGTTCCATAAGTTGTTTAGAAATTTTAAGATTTCAGTTTCCTGACACTCCAAAGTTACATAAAGGTTTTATTCAATCCTAATATTTTTATGTTATTTTTTGTAAAAAATTTCACAGACCACTGATTCACCTCACCTAACTTTTACAGATTCAGCGCCTTACAGCGTTTTTATGTTTTACAACATATTTTTCATGTTTCTGCACACGCCCCGTTTGAGTGTGCATTTTCGGCCGATTTTAAATGTTAAAATTCTTTAACGCCATTTTAATGCCGTTGATATCACAAGATTACACAAAACAGCCCGTAGCGTGCAATCACCCCTCCCCTTCCCCGCTCCGGGCTCTCGAAACTACCCCGCGCAAGCAGGGTGTGCATAGCTTTTTCACAAGCACATTAAAACAAAATACCTATTTAGTTTGTATTACCTTTAGAGTGTGAAGCCTCCATATGCTTCCCGCTGTTCCTACTTTCAAGATCACCTCCATATACAATCTGAATAACCATCTAAACTATCTTAATAATGCTGCCAGAACAAATAGCTCACAGCGCTTTGGAAACCATGCCAAAGGTCGACCTCTCCGAACCAGCGCAGGAGAGTACCTACGAAATTGCACGGCTCCTCATGAAAGCTGTCAATTTCATCCTCTCTTTGGTGGATTTGCAAGACAATAAAACGCTTTTCATCATCCTTTACGCCGCACTGGTGTTCTTGATCGCCATCGGTATAGGCTACGTGGTGAAATGGATCGTACTCTTCCTGATGGATCATGTCGGGAAACACCTGCACACCGATGTCTACGGCTATCTCCGTGACGAGCAATTCTTTACAAAGACAGCCCGTATCATTCCCGCCATCGTATTCCTCATCTTTATCCAGTTTACTCTCAACGGCCAGCTCACGCTCGCCTCGTGGCTCACAAGGATATGTTGGATCTACGTCTCGTTTGTCGTGGCCAATTCGCTAACGCTTATAGTCAACGTCACGTGGAAACACGTCAACACGCGAGCCAATAAGAAGAAACTGCCGCTCAACGGTATCGCTCAGCTTCTGAAGGGCACGATTTGGATTCTCTACGCTATCGTCGCCATCGCGATACTCGTCGACAAGTCGCCCGGCTCGCTCCTTGCCGGACTCGGTGCGTTTGCCGCCGTCCTGATGTTGGTGTTCAAAGACAGTATCCTCGGCGTTGTGGCCGGAGTGCAGCTCTCTGAGAACGACTCTCTCCACGTAGGCGACTGGATCAAGATCGGCGACGCCAACGGTACGGTTACTGAAGTATCGCTCACAGCTGTAAAGATTCTCAACTGGGACAAGACAACCACAACTATCCCTCCATATAATCTTGTAAGCAACGGCTTTACCAACTATCGCTCCATGCAGGTGAGCAACACCCGCCGAATTCAACGCTCTTATATGATCGATGCCGACAGCGTTGTGCCGTGCGACGACAAACTGCTCGCCGAATTCTCCAAGATTCCTTTCATGCAGGAGTGGATCGCCAAGAAGATCGAGCAGAAGAAAGCCGGCAAGGAACAGAACGCCGCAAATCCCGAAGGTCTCGCCGATGGCTCTATCGACACCAACCTCGGTGTGTTCCGCGCGTATATGAAGATGTGGCTCGATGCCAACCCCAACATTGCCAGCACGGGCAATGGCAACGATTGTTTCGTCACCACCCTGCCTCAGACCCCTTACGGCATACCGCTGCAGGTTTACTGCTTCACCTCCACTTCGAAGTGGATTCCTTACGAGGCTATCATGAGCTCGGTGTTCGAACACATCTCCGTGATGCTCTATCGCTTCCACCTCTACACCTACGAGAGTCCTTCAGGACGCGACACTATCATCGACGGCTACATCTGCCCGGGCAAGAACCCCGATGTGGTGTTCGGAATGCCCTACCCCTTCTTCAACAACGGCGGATCGCCTGAGAATCCCTGCTACCCGATGCCGCAATCGTTCTATCCGCAGCCTCAGGCTATGCAGACGGGCCAAGCTCCTGATCAGCCACACGAACCCGTGGCGCCTGATGCCGCTGCCACAAACGCTCCGGTAGCCACTCCGGCTCATCCGGCTTCTCCCGCTACACCAGCCACTCCGGCTTAAGACACAAAAAAATCCTGCGCCAATCGAAGCGCAGGATTTTTTATTTTCCGATAATTCGTAATTTACTTCTGAGATAAGCGTGATTTACTTCTGTATAGGAGTAACGGTATAGCCGGCTTTACGAAGACCCTCGATGATACCCTTGTCGCCTGCAAGGTGAAGAGCACCTACGGCTACGAAGGTGGAGCCATCTTGGAAGATTGCGGGAAGCTTCGTGAGCCAGTCGGCATTGCGGCGGTCGAGCAGAGCGATCATGAATTCGGGGTGCTCGTCATCTTGCTCGCTGAGCTGAAGCATCTTGGCCATATCCTGAGCCATGTATGCCTCGGTGAGGGCTTTTGTCTGATTCACTGCCTTCTCGGGATTCTTGAGCATCTCCACGAGGGCGTCGGCCTGCACAGAGATCGGTGTAGTGTCGAAGAGAAGAGCGGCTTGCTGCTCTACAGTCTCCAAGGGAATGATCTTCTTGCCGTCTTGCTGACCGGTGGTCTGAAACCAGCCATCGAGCTGCTGCTCGGGGTTGAAGTCGGGCATTGCCTCGCGGGTCATACCCACCACTACCATGGTGTTGACGGCCATCGGCTTCATCGGCTCAAGCATCGAGAGCTCCATACCGGGCATGGGTGCCCATTTCTTGAACTGCTCGTTCACCACGGCGAAATCGGCGGGTGCGATCACCTTCGAGAGGGTGCTGTCGGCCGGCGCCATCATGTGGCTCTGCATTTTCATGGCCATCTGCATCTGGTCTTGAGTCATATCGATCTCGCCAACCACCTGCGAAGCCTCGTTGAAAGGACCGGCTGCGCCAAACTGCTCGATCACACTGATCGGAGCGAGATGATGTGTGCCGAAGATATAGGAGGGAGCCGTGAGGCCATTGCCTTCTACTTTATAGAGCACCTGCGCTGAGGCTGACGTAAACGCCGCGAAAGCCACGGCAAGAGAGAGTAACGATTTAAAAAGTTTCATTTCGGTTTATTAATTTGATACGTTACATTAGACGTAATCACCGTCTGAAAAATTACATCAGCTGCGATATTTTTTGCAAAATTTGGGAGTTTTACCCCTTTGATAAGGTTTTGCATGAAATTTTTCATTACTTTTGTCGCGCTATCTGAAAAAGCAAAACAGAAAATGGACAACAGAACTCTGATCGACATATTATCGAAAAAACTGGACACATCGCGCGAGACAGTGGGATTGCTCATAGATGGCCTCGCCGACTGTCTCGGCGAAGCGGGCGCGCAACTCGACAGCGTCGTGATACCCTCCTTCGGCGCTTTCGAACCGAAAAAACGCCTCGAAAGGGTCGCGATGCACCCTGCAAGCGGCAAGCGACTGCTCGTGCCGCCGAAAGTGACGCTCAACTTCAAACCTACCGCGGCCCTGAAGCAAAGCGTCAACAAAACCGATAATTCTAATTAAGGAGGAAGCATTATGGAAAACAAGATTACTATCTCTGAACTTACCGCGATGCTCGCATTGGCTACCGGCACACCTGGTGAGCTCTGCGAGAACTTCCTCTGCGAACTCTTCCAACTCATCAGCACGAGCCTTGAGAACGGGGAGACGGTGCGCATCAAAGGATTGGGTACATTCAAGCTCACCGATGTCGAGGCACGCAAGAGTGTAGACGTAAACACGGGCGAACAGAACGAGATTCCGCAGCACAAGAAGATTGTCTTTGTAGCGTCGAAGGAGTTGGCAGCCAAGGTAAATGAGCCTTTCGAGATGTTTGAAGCCGTAGAATTGGCCGACGATGAGGAGCTACCTGAAGACCTGGAGGATGCTGATCTGGAAGAGGCACCGCTCGTAGAGCCGAAAAAGGCCATCGCAGAGGTAGAGGAAAGCAAGGATAAGTCAGAGAAAGAGGAATTTACAAACTACCTTCAATCTGAAGAAAAAGAAACTCCGAGCAGCGAGCCATCTGAAGAG
>CAZGJH010000012.1:0-37991 GCA_964525735.1 uncultured Sangeribacter sp. | reverse complement strand
TTAAACACCAAAAACAGTGAAATATTGCCTCCCCCGCCCAATTAGCACCCCCACCCCAACCACCAAATCTTTTATTTTCTATCTGCACAACATTCTTCATAGAAGTCGACGGCCCCCTCAAAATCAGCTTTGAGGTCTTCGAAGCTCTTCCCTTCATAGGTTATGCAAATCCCTCCCATATCCAACACCTTCCCATACCAAAGGTGTTCCTCTTCGCTGTATTCTACGCTACCGAGATATCCTTTATACTCTAATTTTTTCATAAAAATCTACTTGTTTAGGCGTTTAGAGAAACAATTAATTGCATAATACCACTATTTATACCTCCCTACTCATACCTAAAACGTCTATCATATCATTTTCCGCTACAAATTTACAAAAAATTTGCAAATTATTTATTTTCATATTATCTTTGTAGGCAAAAGCCAATTATTCTCATTCCCATATTTATGGAAATAAGATGAATAGCGAATTTTAACAATATTGGATCTCCATTTGTTTTAATAGCAAAGGAAGAACTTCATTTGAAGTATAATTAACGATTAAACAGTAAGAAAAATGTGTGTCATATCGAAATCAAGTATGTACAAAGGCATACAACGGGTAGCCTCAGGTCATTCGAAAGTAAGTATAAATAGCTGCGAAGCAACTGGTAGATTTACAACTCCATTTGGAGTTCAAACAATCACGGTTTCTCGTGACAAGATCATCACTGCAGGAAAGGAAGTCTTAAAGGCTTGCTCATAAGATGGCCACTCATAAGATGTACTCAAACATAGTCAAGGCCGATGATGATATCATTGGTCTTGTTGCTTATGCCCTATACAAGAAACAAAAAATCGCTTTCTTTAATAAAGTCCGAAAGGACACCGGTAAAGACCCAACAGAGTTTGACATTAAAGCTTTCATCATAAATTCATCCACGGAAAGTCAGATAAACAGTTATCGTGAACAGGCAACCCGCATTCTCATGGATCTGGTAGCAAATGTTACAGAAGAACAGATTAAGCAAGTTTCCGATGAGATGCTTCAAAATTATGAGGAGAAAATTAGGGCAGCCGTTAAGAAAGAAACACCGGGGTGGTTGAAGACTGTAGGATTGAATATACTTGGGGCGTTCGCGTTCTCAATAATTGTCACAATAATTTTCATTCTCGGAAATTTCTCTGAGAAATTTGCAAAAGAAGTGGCCGACGGTATTACAACTGAGGTAGGTGGCCAAAGCATTGAAAAGTCCAATGTAACACCTACAGATACTATTTCTTTTAAGCACGATTAACACCTTAATAATGAAAGCCTCTCCGCGTTTCGCACGCGGAGAGGCCACATTATCTATTCCAATATCTATTCCAAGACAGATAATTGCTCAGTTAGTGTATTATATCATGGTAGCAAAGAAATTCAAGAACCATTGAGAAAAAAGATATGCAAAGAAATGGGCTTGTGGTATAGATCTGATATGCCAGAATGGCCATGTTAATTATGAGTTAGAATCAATAACTATTAATTACTAATTATTTATCAATTAAATAAAACTATGAACGAGAAACTTATCATTAATATTTGTGCAAGCTCCGACTCCTTTGGAGCCTTTGGGGAGAATTGTGATGGTATCTATGCTGCTGGTGATTCGGTTGCTGAAGTAAAGAAAGATGTACTGGAGGCAATAGAAATTTATAAGGAAATAACCCCTGAATCAGAATGGGCAGAACCAATTAAAGAAAACTGGCCCATTGAGTGGTATTACACCAAATAGTATTTCAAGCGTTTACTATTAAGAGACAACTAATCCCTAATCGTTCTTCTATATTAGCAATACTCTTAAAGCTTAGATTTTCAGTACCTGAAAGCAATTTGCTGACATATTGGGGTGTAACTCCGAGTTTTGTAGCGAGCTCGGCACGCTTCATACCGTTGTCTTGCATATATCCAATAAGTGTCACCGCCAACTGGCGCGACCATCTGAGCCAGCTTGCATTCTCCTTACGCCAGGTTGCTTCTTCAACAAAGCGTGAAGGAGTTGCACTTTCGTGGGATTCTAAAAACTTGATAACCTTACTTGCCATATTAATTTTCATTAACGAGTTCAACAAAACTATCCTTATCGAAAACACCGTTGGATTTTAATAAATCCCTAAAGTTTTCCATAAAGAAGTCGAGAAGAAATTCTGCTTTATTCCATTTACGAAACAATGGCGTCAACTCATCAACCTCTTCACCAAGAGTTTGACATTCCATAGATGACTATAATTAGGTATGATTCCTACGAACTTCATGAACTATAAACGGTTTTTCAAGAGCAAAGTTAATAAAAACTTTAAAAATTCAACTTATAGGTTTAAAGTTTCCTCATCAAAAATCTTACTACATAAGGAGGATTAGATAAAATTAGCAAAGAATCAAAGCCTCTCCGTATGCGAACTGCGGAGAGGCTTGGTAAAAATGGTGAGTGTTAGTTATAAATTTGAAATCACTTTGTAATCAGCTCCTTCTTGCCACCTCGGATGTAGATATGGCCGGGAACAGGCTCCTTCACATTCTTGCCCTGAATGTCGTAAATCGGCGAAGCCGACTTGGGTTGCTGATCTTTGTCAGTTACCTCATCAATTCCTGTCGAGAAATCAGTCTCGATAAAGTTGGTGAAGTAATCCCAACCCCAGGTATTCTCATATATTTCCTTTGTTCCGATGGGCACATAGACCGGAATATCACGGTTAATACCAATTGTATGATTCACATAGTCGCCGAAAGGACAGTAACCACGGAAAAGATAATTATCTGACGTACAAATCGGTGGCAAGATAGCCTTGCAGGAGATACTCCGCACACGCAAACATTCTCCAAAGCTTGCACCTCCCACTTCCTGGAGTGTCGATGGAAAGTCAAGGGTTTCAAAATCACACATCACGAAAGCCCTGGCACCTATAGAAAGTAGACCCTCCGGAAAATTTATATCGGTTACAAGTTCAGCTGTATCTAAGGCATCTTCAAGAATATACAGTACCTTTGAAGGCATGTTCACCTCCTCAAGTTCCTCGCAACTCTCAAGGATAGCCGTAGGTACATATATTGAATTGTCAGGCAGATGAATTTTCTTCATAAAATGGTTCCCGAGGAACTGCCAGCCTTGCGGGTCAAGGAAACAGTCATCTGGAATATATACTTCAGTGAAACGGCAACCATAGAATTCAGCGAATCCGATACCTTCGAGAGTTTCGGGAAACGTCACCTTCGTGAGACGGCAATTATAGAACGACGCGCCTAAAAGATAACGGAGCGATTGCGGGAACACGATCTCCCCGGCAAGTTTATAGCATTGATAGAAGGCCTGATATCCGATGAACTCAATACCCTCTGGAAGATGAAAGGCACTGTTTGGCAAACTGATACAGTCAGTGAAAGAAGCATTGCCAACTGAATATAGAGCCTCAGGGAAACGCAATTCAACAAGATCAATAAAATACCCGAAAGCCAACCTGCCGATATGGGTGACATTCGATGGCAGGATAAGCTTTGTGATACCCAGACAATGGATTATACCTGTCGAGTATTCAAACTGTACATCCATATGGAACATCGCAAAATCCGGGATCGAGTCACCCTCCATATGCGCTGCTCCCAGATCGAGCTCAATCAGTTCCCCGTAATATCCGGCGTGCCAGAGGGTGTTGAAGTCCTCGTCATTGATCTGTCCGGTAACTGTCAACGCCTCCACTGTCTCCAGATGCTCGCCCAACATTTCAAGCAATTTTCCCCCTTCAGGCACCTCTACAGTCAATGAGACCAGCTCCTCTTCCTCCTTCCGTATGGAATTCCGTCTTGGAGTATCCATTGCCTCTGGCGATTCAATAATCTGCCCATCTTTAGATACCAAAGTCACCTTCCCCTTCATGATGTCATTCGGAGTCATATCCGATTCAAAAGGATACTCTTCTGCCGAATTGAGGCATACAGACTTTGATGATAGCACCCCGCCTGACTCCGGCGCGGCTGCCTCTACGCCGAAGGCGATCGTCAGACCAATTAGAAATGTAAAAATCTTTCTCATAAAATGTATGTTAAGTTAATACCACTTGGTATGAGCCAAACCATTACAAGACGGTTGATATACCAGTAGGCTGAATTATTATTCGAGGATGCAAAAGTAGTAAATATGCTTACAAACATCATGATAATTCAATACACAAAAGTTCACACCCCCTATACATTTATACACATTCTGCTTTTATACGTAAAATATTTAGTTTTACCGCAATTCTTGAATAAAAAGCAATGCCTCCACTATCATTTAGCACGTTGCCTATAAATCCAAAAATCAAACGTCAGTGGAGGAAGAGTTGAGGCTATATATGGAATTTGTTGTTGTCATTTTATCTAATATCATAACTTTTTTGTAACTTTGCATGTACTTTTTTACATTTAATATCAAACCCATTTATGCGAGGATTATTTGTTCTATTTCTTGTTTCTGTGGCTTTGTTTTGGAGTTGCTCGGAACAAAGTCGTAAGACTAATCGGACTGAGAAGACGGCTCACTTAATTGCTGAGGAGAGATATCAGGAAGCTTATGATTTGCTTTCCTCTTATGATGATACGCTAACTGATGCTAAAGATAGGCATCTGGAAATGCTGCAATGGGTAATGGTGAATGATAAGCTTTTCCATCCTATTAGAAATGATTCTCTTATAAAGAAATTATTTCATTATTATATTGATAGTGACAGAGAGCCTGAGTTGCACCCATGGGTTTACTACTACGCAGGAAGAACATATATGGAGATGCTCAAAAATAAATTGGCATTGAAATACCTTTATCACGTCTTAGAAATTGCTGATGAGAGAAGAGATTTTGACCTCATTAGTCGAACACATGCTCAGATAGGGAGAATTTTTTTAGAATCCGAACTCTACTCCCTGGCAAAAAATCATTTTATTAAGCAATATGAATTAGAAGTTTCACATGGCAATTTGCGTTTAGCAAATGAAATTAAGTCGTATATTGCCTTTGCTTACCGAGGGTTGGGTCAGCAGGATTCGGCTGTGATGATATATAAGGAGATGATGGAGGCTCCTTATTTTAAAGAATCGAAGGAGAATAAGGAGCTGGTTATTTCCCAATACCTGGCACTCCTTATAAATAACCGACAATTTTCTGAAGCTCAGAAACTACTCGTCGACAATCATATAAATCGAGATTCTGTTTCTTATCCTCCTTTGCTTCATACTCTTAACAAACTTGAAAAGAAAGAAGGGAAAGAGGAGTCGGTCAAAGAACGCTCGTTGGTGCTTTTGACAAGCGAAGGCATTCACCGTCAGCGACAAGCTGCCGACAATCTGTCGGAAATCTTCCTCGAGGAGGGAAATGTGAAAGAGGCATTGAAATACAACCGTTTACTGCGCTCTTTATCCGATTCGATCGCAAGAATGGAAACGGCGGCCTATCTCTCGGAGATGGCCGCCATTCATGACGTTTCTGAAAAAGAGCACGAGAACACTCTGCTCAAAGAGGAGAATCTCATCAAGACTCGGCGCACATACTTTCTTTGGGCAGCTATCGCCACGCTTCTCCTGCTTATGGTAACGACAGTTGGTGGCTTCCTCTCTAAACGAGCTAAAAAAGAGAAAGCTCATCAAAAGCAATTGCTTGAAGTTTCCCAAGCCTTGGAAAGCAAACTCTTGGAAATCAATCGTTATCAGAGCGAGATCAATCGTTATCAAAGCGAAATCAATCAATTTCAGAGTGAAATCACTGAGTTGAAAGAGGAGAAAGCAAATCTTGATAAAGCCAATGCCATGGGATAACGGTTTATTTGTCGGCGCCGAAGAGATGCTTCACGGAGCCCAGTGAGGAGAGCACAGAGGAGGCTTCGTAGGGCATGAAGACGGTCTTGTTGTCTTTACCCTCGGTCATGCTCTTGAGCGTCTCGATATACTTCTGGGCGAGAAGATAGGAGGCGGGATCAGTCTGCGACTGCGACACAGCGTCGGCCACATTGCGTATAGCGTCAGCCTCCGCTTGAGCACGAAGCACCTGCGCACGTGCCTCACCCTCCGCCTTGAGTATGGCAGCCTGCTTCTCGGCCTCAGCCTTGTTGATCTGCGACATCTTCTGTCCCTCCGAACGGAGAATGAGCGACTGCTTCTCGCCCTCGGCATTCAGAATCTCGGCGCGACGGTTACGCTCGGCCTGCATCTGCTTCTCCATAGCCACACGCACGCTCTCGGGAGGCGTGATATCCTGAAGTTCTACGCGGTTTACCTTCACACCCCATTTGTTGGTGGCATCGTCGAGAATCGACTGCAGTTTCGCGTTGATGGTATCACGCGAGGTGAGGGTCTCATCGAGCTCCAGTTCGCCAATCACGTTTCGGAGCGAAGTCTGCGTGAGCTTCTCGATCGCGTTGGGCAGGTTGTCGATCTCATAGACAGATTTCTTGGGGTCTACAATCTGGAAATAGAGGAGAGCGTTGATCTCGGTGGTGACGTTATCGCGTGTGATGACCTGCTGCGAGGGGAAGTCGTAGACCTGCTCGCGTAGATCAATAACAGAGGTGGTGGACACACGCACGGTTGTACGTCCGAACGCTCCGCTGTCGATGCGGCGTGTGTAGATCACCTTCGGCTTGTCGATAAACGGGATGATGAAATTGAGACCGGGCTGGAGCACGGAATGGAATTTTCCCAATCGCTCCACCACTTTCGTCTCCGACTGGGGCACAACTTTCACACCAGCCATTATTATTACGATTACCAGCAGCAAAACCACTGCCGCTACGATGATTGTTGTCATATCTGTTTCAGTTTATAGGTTATCAGTTGTCAATCTCCTCAACGGTGAGTATGATGGAGTCGTAGCCCACCACACGCACCTCCTCACCGGGATGCAACGCCGCTCCGCCTCCGGCGGGACGCACTTGCCACACATCGCCGTCGATGCGCATGCGCAAGCAGTCGGAAGCCGCAATCACTGTGCCGGTGCGCCCAATCAAGGCGTCCATACCGGTGGCTGCGGGCGAAGCGCTGCGATGAAGCCATCCTTTGAGCTGGCCGCGCCAGCGATATGTGGCAGCATAGAGTATCGCCGTAGAGCTTACAAATGTAAGTATCGTGGGCAGCCATTCATCATTAAAAAAACTGCACACCATGGCCGCCAATGCTCCGACGGCCACATACAGACACACTGTGGACATGGTGAAGAGCTCCACCAACAACAAGCCCACGCCTAAGAAAAGCCAAAAACTCCAGAGTCCCATAACGTTTGATTTGTTTATTGATGCCCTTGCATCGTTTCACTTCACAAAGATAAGCATTTTTCTGCAATTTTGCAACATTCGCAAGGCAATGTGTGAGGAATATTCGCATGGGGGCAGAGTGGCTTTTTTCGTCGCAATGAGGGGTAAAATCTCTCGTATTTTATGGAATTGATTGATTTTCAGTGTAAGCGTATTATGCAGGAATAAAAGAATATTGTAATTTTGCATACAGAAATTCACTCCGAAACCTATCACCTTTATTCTTATGAAAACACTGAACATCATGATAGCGGCTACTTTGCTGGGGACTTCGGCAGCCTTCGCGGCCTCTTATCCCTATCAAGACGAGTCGCTCTCGCCTGAAGAGCGTGCCGCCGACCTTGTGTCGCGAATGACGCTCGCCGAGAAGATCAATCAGGTGGGCCATCAAACCGACGCCATAAGCCGCCTCGGTGTGAAGGGTTACAACTATTGGAACGAGGCTCTCCACGGCGTGGCACGCTCAGGCCTGGCCACATCGTTCCCTTCGTCGAAGGCGATGTCGTCTACCTGGGATCTCCCTCTGATTTTCCAGACAGCCACAGCTATCTCCGACGAGGCGCGCGTATACAACAACGTCAACAACAAGGGACTCATTTATTGGTGCCCTACCATCAATATGAGCCGCGACCCTCGCTGGGGACGCGACGAGGAGAACTACGGCGAAGATCCTTTCCTCACAGGAAAGATTGCCGTGGAATATGTCAAAGGTATGCAGGGCGACGACCCGAAGTATTATAAGACAATCGCCACGGTGAAGCATTTCGCAGCCAACAACTATGAGAAGGGTCGCCACACGACTTCTTCAGACGTCGACGACAGAAACCTGCGCGAGTATTATCTGCCGGCCTTCGAGATGTCGGTCAAGGAGGCCAACGTGAGGTCGGTGATGAGTGCCTACAACGCGCTCAACGGTGTGCCTTGCGGCGCAAACCATGAGTTGCTCATCGATATCTTGCGCGACGAGTGGGGCTTCGACGGGTTCGTCACCTCCGACTGCGGAGCAGTAGACGATGTATTCTCGCGTCATAATTATGTGGCTACCGGTGCGGAGGCTTCGGCTGTGTCGATGCTCAATGGCGAAGACCTCAACTGCGGCGATACTTTCCAGCTTTATTGCAAGGAGGCTATCGAGAAAGGACTCATGACCGAGGCCGACCTCGACAAGGCTCTGACACGTGTATTCGCAGCGAGATTCTCTGTAGGCGAATTCGACAAGAAAGGGAATGTGAGCTGGACTTCAATACCCGCTTCAAAGCTCAACTGCGAGGAGCACCAGCAGCTCGCTCTCCAGGCTGCACGCGAGGCGATCGTGCTTCTCAAGAATGACAACAACCTGCTGCCGCTCGACCCTACGAAGACCGTGGCTGTGATCGGGCCGCTCGGCAACACTGTCTCGCTCGGAGGTTATTCCGGTTCGCCGACAGAGCTTTCTACTCCGTTCGAGGGTATAGCCCACAAACTCGGCTATGAGGCGAGCGACGGCACTGTGCAGTTTGAAGATTGCGATCTCCAGAGCGCCGAATCAACCAACAAGCACCTCACGCATGAGGCCAATGGCTCGGGAGGCAACTTGGGATATATCTACAACAACGACTGGGTGGGCTTCAGCGAAGTGCACCTCGGAGCCAACTGCTCAAAGCTTGATGTATATCATGGCGCCAAAAACAATCACCCCACTATTGTCAGATTTTATCTCGATCAGATCGACGATACTCCCGAGGCTGTAGTGACGTGTCCCGTGACAGGCAACTGGAGCAAATATGTCGTGACTACCGTTGACATCGACCCCACTCTTTGGAATGGCACCCATAAAATCTATGCCAAGTTTGAGGGTGGCACCGACGGCGACAAGTATTGCGCCAATATGGACTGGTTTCGCGCTTATGATCCCGACGTAACGAATCCTCTCGAAGAGGTTGGGCCTGTATATCTTTACCAGGGTTGTAACGTCACCGGCACAATGCCGTCGGCCAATTATCAGCGTGCCCTCGAAATTGCTGCCAAGGCTGATGTGGTAGTGTTCGCTGGCGGCACTAACCTGGAGGTGTCAGACGAAAGCCACGACCGCAGCTCTCTCAATCTTCCGGGTGAGCAACAGCGTCTTCTTGAAGGAATTTATTCTGTAAATCCGAATGTCGTGCTCCTGCTTCAGAGTTGCTCATCGCTTACAATAGGATGGGCTCAGGAGCATGTGCCGGCTATCGTGGAGGCCTGGTATGGCGGTCAGGCTCAGGGTGATGCTATCGCCGATGTGCTTTACGGCGATTACAATCCCTCAGGCAAGCTTACTTCAACCTGGTATAAGCAACTCTCCGATCTTCCGGGCACTATGCTGATGTATGATATCCGCAAGGCAGGGTATACTTACATGTATCATGAAAAGACCCCGCTTTATCCATTCGGCTATGGCATCAGCTACACCACTTACGAGTATAGCGATTTCACCCTCTCGGCCTCCTCATTAGGTAAGGATGAGACTTTGGATGCCTCGGTGACAATCACCAACACAGGCGATCGCGCTGGTGCGGAGATTGTGCAGCTGTATGCCCACTGCAACTCTTCGATAGAGCGTCCGAAACTGCAACTGGTTGGCTTTGCTCGCGTTGAGCTTGAGCCCGGTGAGTCGAAGACAGTCACGATGCCTCTGGCTCATGAACAGCTCTCCTATTTCAATACAGATACGCAGACATTCGACGTAGAAGAGGGTGTCGTAGATCTCTATGCAGCGGCTTCGTCGGCTGATTTGCGTCTGCACCAGACCATCAACACTGAGGCGGCTACTGTAAAGCTCACCTACAAGTCTGACCAGACGGGTATCTCCAACATTTTCAGCGACCGCCCGCTCGATGCGACCAAAGTATACAATCTCAGCGGGCTCTGTGTAGGCTCGGCCTCAGATTTCGATACGCTCCCTGCCGGCTTCTACATCGTCGACGGCAAGAAAATCGTCAAGAAGTAACCTACCACACACCAATATCTTCCAATCAAAGCCTCCCCGCCAACCAGCAGGGAGGCTTTGATCATTTACATAAGGAGCGGATGTAATCAACCCAATTAGATGAAGTGGCGTCAGGGAAATATTTGCGGTAGAGCCTTGCTCGGGCATTGGATAGGGCAGCCGGTTTTATTTGAAAGAGGGAGGCCGCCAACTTTTGCTGTAAGCCTATGGCGATAGTCAAGGCATCAAACCGTTCGCGTTGATTGAGTTTCAAGCGCTTCAATTCAGGCATCAGGCGAGGATAGGCCAATTCTATCGCACTTTGAAGCTGTAAGAAGTCCTTATCTTTTACTGGGCCGTTATGAACTTTATCCAAAAAGATATTGATGGCTTCAGAGAGATTGAACTGTGATTCCTTGTTCTCGATGATAGTCTGGAATCGTTCCAGCTCTTTGATTCGTTTCTCCTTGTCTTCGATTTCCGTGGCCTGTTGGTCGAGACGAATATCTTTTAGTTGATTATCCGACATCAGGTTGGAGTTTTCATCTTTGAGGCGGGCGTAATCATTTTGTGATTGTTTCAATTGCAGTCTATACTTCTCCTCAGCGTTTGAGAGTTGCAGGTTCTCCTGTTGGAGTATCAGGAATTGATTGTTAAGAGAGTGCAACTCCTCTTTTAGTCTGGCACTTTCATTCCTGTGCATAGTGCTTAGAGTTTCCATTTCCTCTTTTATCTCGCTCACTTTAAGGAGATGGTTGTGGCGGAGCTTTTTACGCCATTTCAGCAGAAATGGCACGCCTACTGTTATGGCGCTAACTAAGATGACAATCAATAAGGTAATGATAACTGTTTGTCGATCATGATCTTTAATCAGCGCATTATTGTCGGCAACAACAGCCCGCTTATCATAGATGGTGTCAATCATCGGCAAGGAAGTAGCGGCTTCCACGTTGATCAAGGAATCAGAAAATTTCTTATACATTTTGAGATAACGCATGCTCTCCTCCACATTTTTCTCTTCCATATAAATTCTGGAAAGATATTCAGCGGCTTTACGTTTACGGTAGATATCACCGATTTCCAGAAGCTTTAATGATTTCTCCTTGACGCTCTGCAAATTGCCCTTCTCCCATTCCAAATTGGCAATAACCTGCATACCCGAAAGACCTAATAACGAATCTTGGGATAAAGAGTATTGGCTTATAATTGAATCAGCTGCCGTAAAGTCGCCCTCTTTCATAAGTAAGACAATCTTTTGGGTCTGGAGTATATTTCGAGTTTTAGGCGATGTTGTAAGTGGCAGAGTCTGTTCTGCTCTCTCAAACATAAGCTTAGATGAGTCGTTTTCCGAAAGCCACCGATATAGGTTTGATAGATGAAGATAGTTGATCACTGTCCAATCATACTCCTTAAGCAAAAGGTCAAGTCCAATCTCCTTTTTAAAGTGAAAAATAGCATTACGATAAAGACCGGATTCAAGATAAAGAGTGGCAATTTGAGCATGAATGCAAGATTTTAAATCTAAATTATCTTTATCTTCAGGTTTACTTTCAACATTCTCCATTGCCTTTCTAAGATACTCCAAAGCCACTTGCCGATCCATATGTTTCAAAGCATTTCGACCCAAATAATAATAAGCCCAACCCTTATTCTCAGGGTCAAGATCTCGTTCTATATAGAAATCGGCGATTTGGGACAACATAGTGGAGTCCATCGGCTCCTCGCTCATTCGGTCCCTCACTTTGATTTCAAGTAGTAATCCATATATTCGGTCCTTCTCATCCATGGGAGTCATCCGTAGTGAGTCGACCAACCCCAAAGCCTCATCATACCTCTCCGCATCGATAAGACCTTCAACACGATTGAAATTCTCATTACCTCCAGTGGTACGTGAACATCCGAGAGTCAGAAATATGAAGACGATGATAAGGGTAATTGATTCTCTCATGAGATATAGAATTATTTAATCAAAATGAATTGGAATAGGATTGCAAAGTTATAGTATAGAAATCGAATTATCAAATCAATTTTCAACCTTTGAATTTGCCATGCATATAAATCAAAATACTGATATTCAATAATAAGAGTATCTATAATGGGGAAGTTTACAGAAGTTTACAAATAATAAAAATCACTTATTCGGGTGAATAGATGTTAAAAAATGTAATATGTGAACATTTGTGTATCAAAATTAAGCTGTTGTTTGAAGTTACTTATATAAATTTGCAAAGTGCGAACTCTTATGTTAATATTCCATTATTAAATACATTTTATGAGAAAGATTTTTACATTTCTAATTGGTCTGACGGTCGCATTCGTCGGACAGTCAGGTCCGCCGGAATTGGGCGGCGTGCCATCATCAAGGTCTTCACTCTTCAATTCCGAAGAGGAGGAGTATCCTTTTCCGGAGGTGAGGACACCGAATGATATGGTGAAGGGGAAGATGACCATCATCACTAAAGAAGGCAAAGCACTCAGGAATACGCAGGAGAAGAAAAGGTTCGTGGCCACACAGGCGACGAAAGCTCCCACAAGGGAGAATTCGCAGATCTTTTCTTTGGAAATTGAAGTGAGTGAGCCTGGAAAACTTCGGGAGCTTCTGGGTGAGAACCTTAATACGGTGGAGGCATTGAAAATTTCCGGCAATATCAACGCGCAGGATTTTAACACACTTTGGGAAGCAGCCTTCCATGGGGCGTTGACATATCTTGACATGGGATTGGCCTATGTGGAAGGTGGCATAATCCCGGATGAGGCTCTGTATCATTTTGAAGACCAGTTCATTGCTTCCAGCACGTCCATGCTTTGTCTCGGTATCAGGCAACTCATTCTCCCTTCCAATGTGACTACGATCGGCGAGCTTGCCTTCGCCTACCTAATAGAGCTTGAGGAACTGGGACTGCCGGATTCTCTTGTCACTATTGGGGAAGGGGCTTTCTCCGATTGCTATTCATTGCCAAACAGTGCTTTAGACTTGCCCGATGGGCTGGAGTTTATAGATTATCAGGCATTCTATGACTGTTTCAGTCTTGCAGGTGAGATAGTTTTCCCTAAGTCGCTGCGGTATCTGTTGGGTGGTTCGTTCTACATGTGCGGGCTGACCAAGGTGACTTTCCCGTCGACATTGGAGGGTATGGGACTGTTTGAATTCTACGGGTGCTGTCTCAGCGAAGTTGACATACCTGACAACTGCTTTCTTGATCCACGTGGCCGGCAATTCTACGGCAATGAGGAACTTGTACGCGCCCATCTTCCAGACCACTCCTACAATATTCCACAAAGGATATTTGTCGGATGCCCCATTCTTCAGGAAGTCAATATCCCCAATGATGTCCAGTATATCTATGCTGAGGCTTTTCAGAACAGTAGCCTGATATCGGAGGCAGTGTTCCCTGAGGGTCTGCTCAAAATCGGGGAGAGTGCTTTTCTGTGCTGTAATTTGAGTCATCTCAATTTTCCTTCGACACTTGTCGAACTGGGTGCTGCTGCCTTCGGATTATGTCCAGAAGTCAACCGTATAAGCTGTCGTGCAATTATCCCACCTGTCTGCAATATTGGTTGTTACATGTATCCTGATTATTGTCCTTTCGGCGATTATATAGGGCACGCCAGGGGTATCAAACGTGATATTCCTGTGTATGTGCCGATCGGGACGAAGGAGCTTTACGAGCAGACACCAGGGTGGGATTATTTCACCAATTTTATTGAGACTGATTTCTCGACGGGGATTGATGAGGTAACTGACAAAGATCAGCAAACCAAGTCAGCTTCGCCGATTTACGACATTCAGGGCAAGCCAGTGAAGGAGCCTGTGCCCGGCCATATCTACATCCGAGGTGGCAAGAAAGAGCTGATTGCCAAGTAAGTTTACAAATTCTAACTGAATACCAATATACAGCAAAGCCTCTCCGCATTTCGCACGCGGAGAGGCTTTGCTGTAACTACTGAGTTTTTGAAGTTGATTCTAAATGCTGGCTGAGATAATTTTGAGTTTCATTTGATATTAATTTGTGGGGAAAATTTGGTGGATTGGTGGATTTTTACTACTTTTGCGGCGAGTTTTAAGGTAATCTAACAAGCTTCTTTGCTCTAAAGTAGTTTTTGTTTTGATATTTTAGGTTTTAAGGTAATTTTTGATGAAATGAAGATTGCAGGTAGAGTTGTCAGCAAAGGCTGGCTGGCCGTGCTCTTCGGAGTCGTGGCAATGAGTGTGATAGGGCTTTTCTACCCCTATGACAGTGAAACTTTCGCCCTTGGTGGCGACGGAGCCCTTTGGGCAAATGTGGCCTGGATGATCACAGCGACAATTTTCGTGCTGATGATGACTCCAGGCCTCTCGTTTTTCTATGGCGGCATGGTGAAAAAGAAAAATGTCATCTCCACCATGCTCCAGAGCTTCATCGTGATGGGATTCGTAAGCGTCCTCTGGGTCGTAGTCGGCTTCAGCTTTACATTTGGCAACGATATTGGACACGTCATCGGCAATCCAGCCGATTTTTTTATGTTCAAAAATGTCGGCGTGGGCAACGTCACTGGCAATGGTGTGGCTTCCGAAATCGGCATCGCGGTGACGACGATTCCTCTCGTGCTCTTCGCGCTCTTCCAGATGAAGTTTGCCATCATAACCCCCTCACTGATCACGGGAGCCTTCGCCGAGCGCGTCCACTTCACCGGCTATCTCCTCTTCATGATGCTCTGGACGCTGATCGTATATTGCCCCCTCGCCCACTGCACATGGCACCCCGACGGACTCTTCGGCATGATGCACGTGCATGACTACGCAGGCGGTATCGTGGTACACGCCGCTTCGGGTGTCGCGGCTCTCGCCGGAGCAATGTTTCTCGGGCGCCGACAGACGACACGCGGCGAAAGCAACCGCCCCGCCAATGTGCCGTTTGTATTGCTTGGCGCGGCCCTGCTCTGGCTCGGCTGGTTCGGCTTCAACGGCGGCAGCTCGCTCGCGGCCGACGGCATCGCTATCTCCGCTTTCCTCAACACTAACACAGCCGCCGCTACGGCGATGGTGACGTGGGTCACGCTCGACGCCGTGAGAGGCCGCAAGCCTTCGGCTATGGGTGCCGCAATCGGCGCCGTGGTCGGGTTGGTAGCTATCACCCCGATGGCTGGATGGGTGAGCGTAGGACAAAGCATTTTCATCTCTTTCGTGATTACAGTGTGCTGCAACTTGGCTGTATCCTGGAAAAGCTACTCACGTATGCTTGACGATGCGCTCGACGTGTTCCCCACCCACGGTTTGGGAGGCATAATCGGCACGGTGCTTACCGGCATCTTCGCTTATGACTACTTCGCCGACAGCGATCCGGAGATGATCTCACGCGGGCTTTTCTTCTTAAACCACGTCATCGTGATTGTGGGAGTGTTTATCTACACTTTCGTAGTGAGTTACGCTCTTTACTGGATCACCGACAAGATCATACCGATGCGAGTTTCGCGCTCTAACGAAGAGCAGGGTCTCGACGCTTCGCAGCATGGCGAATTTTATGATCCCAACGGCACGCATGAGCTCCCCTCGGATGAGGAATGGTTTAAAGGAATCGAAGAGAACTGACCAAGACAAAGTGAGGAAACCGCTCCGAGGAGTCGTTTCTGAACCGACAACCGAACAATTACAGACTAAATGGATAGAAACCGACAATATAAAGGGCTTTACGATGCCCGTTTTGAACACGACGCTTGCGGCGTAGGCTTGCTCGTGAACGTGGGGGGACGCAAAAGTCACCGCCTCGTGGAGAAGGGTTTGCAGGTGCTCGAACATATGGTGCACCGCGGAGCCGAGGGTGCCGATCCGCTCACAGGCGACGGCGCCGGAATAATGGTGCAGATTCCGCACGAGTTTATCCTCCTGCAAGGTGTGCCCGTGCCAGAAAAGGGACGTTACGGCACAGGAATCGTGTTCATGCCGCGCGAAGCGGAATCGCAAGAGGAGATAATCGACATCATAGAGCGCGAAGCGATGGCCGACGGCATGACGCTGCTCGCCGTGCGCGACGTGCCCACCAACAATTCGATGCTCGGGGAGGTGGCACGCAACGCCGAACCGGCCGTGAAGCAGATCTTCGTGACCGACGAGGAGAGCGACCGCCCCATGGAGCTACGCCTCTATCTTCTGCGCAAGCGGGTGGAGAAGAAAGTGGCCGAGACCGACATCATAGGGAAGAAGGATTTCTACATCTGCTCCCTCTCGTCGAAGAATATCGTCTACAAGGGTATGCTGACGAGTCTTCAGCTCAGATATTATTACCCTGACCTGATGAACCCGCGCTTCACGACAGCGATGGCCCTCGTGCACTCGCGCTTCTCTACCAACACATTCCCGGCCTGGAACTTGGCTCAGCCCTTCCGTATGCTCGGCCACAACGGAGAGATCAACACCATTCAGGGCAACCGCCTCTGGATGAAGGCCCGCGAAGGGAGTCTCAACCCCAAAGCTTTCAACGACCAGGACATGACCCCGATTCTGCAACCGGGGATGAGCGACTCCGCCTCGCTCGACAATGTGCTCGAATACTTGGTGATGGCCGGCATGTCGCTTCCCCACGCCTTGGCGATGCTCGTGCCTGAATCATTCAACGACAAGAACCCTATCTCGCCCGCCCTGAAGGCCTTCTACGAATACCATTCGATCTTGATGGAGGCGTGGGATGGGCCGGCTACGCTCCTCTTCTGCGACGGTCGCTACGCCGGCGGTATGCTCGACCGCAACGGTCTGCGCCCCGGCCGCTATCTCATAACCGACAACGACACGATCGTGATCGCCTCGGAGACGGGTGTGCTCGCTTTCGACCCCTCCGAAATAAAGCGCAAGGGGCGTCTGAAACCGGGCAAGATGCTGATAGTGGATATGAAGGAACACCGCATTCTCTTCGACGAGGAGATAAAAGAGAGCCTCGCCGGGATGGCCCCCTACCGCGACTGGCTGGCACGCAACCGCGTGAAACTCGACGCCATAACCTCGGGACGCAAAGTGGAGAACACGGTGGAGGGTTTCGAGAAATTGCTTCACACTTTCATGTATGACAGCGAGGAGATCGAGAAGATAATCACGCCGATGACCGTAGAAGCAAAAGAACCGATTCACTCCATGGGCGACGACAGCCCCTTGGCCGCACTCTCGAAACGCCGCCAGCCGCTCTACAATTACTTCCGCCAGCACTTCGCGCAGGTGACCAACCCGCCTATCGACCCTCTGCGCGAGGAGCTCGTGATGAACCTCGACAGCTATATCGGAGCCGTGGGGAAGGATATGCTCGACTTCTCGCCCGAGCAATGTAAGATGGTGCTTCTGAAACGCCCCATCATCACCAACCGTGAGCTCGACCTTCTCTGCCACCTGCGTTACAAAGGCTTCGATGCCTGCCGCCTCGATATGACATTCCCCATCGACGAAGGGGCCGAAGGCTTGCAGAAAGGTATCGAAAGACTTTGCCGCGAGGGTGAGAAGGCGGTAGACGAGGGGTGCAGCTACATCGTGCTCACCGACAGAGGCATCTCGGCAGAGCGTGCCCCTATACCCTCTCTTCTTGCCACAGCCGCGCTGCATCATCACCTCATCGACGCGCGCAAACGCTGCCGCACGGCTATCGTGGTGGAGACGGGCGATGCGCGTGAAGTGATGCACTTCGCCCTGCTCGTGGGCTACGGAGCCTCGGCCATAAACC
The DNA here is from genome assembly GCA_964525735.1 of uncultured Sangeribacter sp. Lineage (GTDB taxonomy): Bacteria > Bacteroidota > Bacteroidia > Bacteroidales > Muribaculaceae > Lepagella. Next base: position 20,079 of record CAZGJH010000012.1, on the reverse strand, counting down.
CCTACATGGCGCTTGCCGTGATCGAGAAGATGGTGGCTCAGAAGAAGATCCAACTCGACTTCGACACCGCCACGCGCCACTACATCGAGGCCGTAGACAAGGGATTGCTGAAGATAATGTCGAAGATGGGCATCTCGACGCTCACCTCCTACAAGGGAAGCCAGCTCTTCGAAGCGATCGGGCTATCAGACGAGATCTGCAAGCGCTATTTCGGCGACACGCCGTCGAAGATCAGCGGGCTCGGGTTGAAGGGGATCACCGAAGATATTCTCGACGCACACGGCGAGGCCTGGAGCGGCGACTTCGACGAGGCCGCACCACTCCCCTACACCGGACGCTACTCCTTCAAGAAAGATGGCGAGACACACGCATGGAATCCGGAGGCCGTGAAGGCTCTCCGCATGGCCACGCGCCTCGACAGCTACAAGAAGTTTGAGGAGTTTTGCGACATCGTAGACCATGGCCACGACCCTATCTTTATACGCGATTATCTTGAGATCGGGGGTCTGGGTGGCGGCATACCCATCGAGGAGGTGGAGCCTGAAGAGGATATCATGCGCCGCTTCTTCACCGGGGCCATATCTTTCGGGGCTATCTCGATAGAGGCTCACGAGGCGATTGCCGCCGCGATGAATTCTATCGGGGCGAAATCGAACACAGGCGAGGGTGGCGAGGATTCATCGCGCTTCACGCCCCGCGAGGATGGCACATCGGTGAGATCGGCCATCAAGCAGGTGGCTTCGGGACGCTTCGGCGTGACGGCCAACTATCTTGTGAATGCCGACGAGATACAGATAAAGGTGGCGCAAGGAGCCAAGCCAGGCGAAGGCGGGCAGTTGCCCGGCTTCAAGGTAGACAAGGTTATAGCCCGCACGCGCCACTCCATACCCGGCATCTCGCTCATCTCCCCTCCCCCTCACCACGACATCTATTCGATCGAGGATCTCGCCCAGTTGATCTTCGATCTGAAGAATGTGAATCCGCGTGCGAAGGTTTCGGTGAAGCTCGTGTCGGAATGTGGCGTGGGCACCATCGCGGCCGGTGTGGCCAAAGCGAAGAGCGACCTGATCACGATCTCCGGCAGCGACGGCGGCACGGGCGCATCGCCCGCCTCATCGATTCGCTACGCCGGCACGCCTGTTGAGCTCGGCTTGGCCGAGACGCAGCAGACGCTCGTGATCAACAATCTGCGCGGGCAGGTGCGTCTGCAAGCCGACGGCCAGCTTAAATCGGCGCGCGACGTGATGGTGATGGCAATGCTCGGCGCGGAAGATTTCGGCTTCTCAACGGCCGCCATGATCGTGCTCGGCTGCATCATGGACCGCCGTTGCCACACCAACAAATGCCCCGTGGGGATCGCCACGCAGAATCCCGATTTGCGTGCCAAATATGACGGCGCGCCGGAATATCTCGTGCGTTATTTCCGTTTCCTGGCGCGCCGCATACGCGAGATGATGGCCGAGCGAGGCATACGCCGTCTCGACGAGATTATCGGACGCCCTGATCTGCTCCATGTGAAGGAGGGGCTCCCCGAGGGGCTCGATTTCTCGGGGCTGCTTTACGTGCCTGAAGAGGCTGCCACCAACAGCGTGACCTGTGTGGCCGAGCAGAAGCACGAGATCGAGAATGTGCTCGACCGTCGCATCATCGCCATGGCGTATCCGGCCATACAGTCGGGCACAGCCGTCGAGATGGAGTTTCCCGTAAGCAACACCGACCGCTCTACGGGGGCGATGCTCTCGGGAGAGATCGCCAAGAAGTATGGCGACGAGGGGTTGCCGGCCCACGATATCATCAAGGTGAGTTTCAAAGGTTCGGCGGGTCAGAGCTTCGGGGCCTTCCTTACTCAGGGTGTGACTTTCCGACTTGAAGGAGACGCCAACGACTATGTAGGGAAGGGCCTCTCGGGAGGACGCATCGTGATTGTGCCCCCCGTGGGGAGCGAGTTTCAGCCGGAGAACAATATCATAGCGGGCAACACCATTCTCTACGGGGCCACATCGGGCGAAATCTTCATCAACGGGCGCGTCGGCGAGCGTTTTTGCGTGCGCAATTCAGGCGCGTCGGCTGTAGTGGAGGGTGTCGGCGACCATTGCTGCGAGTATATGACCGGGGGCGTGACGGTGGTGCTCGGCAGGACTGGGCGCAATTTCGCGGCCGGCATGAGCGGCGGCGTGGCCTACGTGTATGATCCTGAGCGGACGTTTGACTATTTCTGCAACATGGAGATGGTGGAGCTGTCGCTGGTGGATGATCCGGCCGACGCGCGAGAGTTGCATCGGCTCGTGGCAGCGCATTACAGGCATACGCGGTCGCCGTTGGCGGCACGGTTGTTGGATAATTGGGATGCGGCTGTCAAGGATTTTATCCAGGTGATGCCTACTGAGTATAAACGAGTTAGGAAATTAGTTTAAGACTCCTGTGAGAAAATAGTTTAAGACTCGGCTTGCTCCGCTACATGCCAAAGGCATGTCCCTACGTTGCTTCGGGTTTTCAAAGACATGTATATACACCTTGCTTCGGTTTTCAAAAATTACGTTGCTTCGGTATTTATTGATATATAGACAAATAGAGAGGCTCCTGGAATAGGGGCCTCTCTATTTATATGTATCAATTTTAATAATTTTTTATTCGACGCCTCGGTTTTCTTTGTTGAAGATGTGGCGCAGGCGTGAGAAGATGCGCTTCGAGGTGGATTCTGTGGGCACGACGTTGGGCTGATTCTTCAGGCTCTCGATGGCTGCCTTCTCTGCCTCGGTGACGTTCTCAGGCACGTAGACCATGACGTTGACGAGAAGATCGCCCTTCGTTGAGCTGTTCATCTGCGGCAAACCTTTGCCGCGCAGACGGAGCACCTTGCCAGGCTGTGTGCCCGGGGCTATCTTCAGACGTGCACGACCGTCGACTGTGGGCACTTCCGCGCTGCCGCCAAGAGCGGCCGTCGGGAAGTCGAGCATAAGATTGTAGATGATATCGTCGCCGTCGCGGATGAGCTCGGGATCTTTCTCCTCCTGGATGAGGATGAGAAGGTCGCCGTTGACGCCGCCATGACGCGGAGCGTTGCCCTGGCCACGGAGAGTGAGGGTCATGCCGTCTTCGACACCTGCGGGGATGTGGAAGCTTACAATCTCCTCCTTGCGCTCTACGCCGCTGCCGTGGCAGTAGGAGCACTCTTCGCTTATCACCTTGCCTTCGCCGTTACATTCGGGACAAACGCTCTGGCTCTCCATAGCGCCAAACATTGTCTGCTGCACGCGGTTGATGTAGCCTGTACCGTGACAACGCTGGCAGGTGTGGAATGATGTGCCATCTTTGGCACCGGTGCCTTTACAGTGAGAGCAAGCCACCATGCGCGGTATCTTGAGCTTCTTGTCGACGCCGTTCATGATATCTTTGAGGGTAACCTTCACGGTGATGCGGAGGTCGGTGCCCTTATTCACATGCTGGCGCGGGCGTGCACCCGTGGCACCTTCGAAGCCATCGGAGAAACCGAAGCCACCCATGCCGCCCATACGGCCGCCGAAGATATCGCCGAAGTGGGAGAAGATATCCTCCATCGACATACCGCCGCCGCTGTAGAAGCCACCGCCGCCACCGGCACCGCCGAATCCCTGGGGACCCATGTTATGCCCGAACTGGTCGTAGCGGGCACGTTTGTCGGCATCGCTGAGCACATCGTAGGCCTCGGCAGCCTCCTTGAATTTCTCCTCGGCTTCCTTGTCGCCCGGATTCTTGTCGGGGTGATATTTAATGGCCATCTTACGATAGGCCTTCTTTATCTCGTCGGCTGTGGCCCCTTTCGAGACCCCCAGCACTTCATAATAATCTCTTTTTTCTGCCATAACTCTCTTCCTCGCTAAGTTAAAATGTTTCCGGCTGTGTCGCAGCTTTACTGTGCCACAACCACCTTAGCGTGGCGGAGCACTTTATCATTGATTGTGTAACCCTTCTCGACAGTGTCGAGAATCTTGCCCTTCTTATCCTCGTCGGGCACGGGCACTACGCTGATAGCCTCGTGCTTCTCGGTGTCGAAGGTATCGTCGGCTGGATCGATCTCCTTGACGCCGTTCTGGGCGAGGAATTTCTTAAGCTTGTTGTAGATAAGGGCCATGCCCTCCTTGATCGAAGCGGCGTCGTCGCTATTTTCGGTAGCTTTGATTCCGCGTTCGAAGTCGTCCATAATCGGGAGAAGCCCTTTGAGCACATTCTCGCCGGCGTTTTTGATGATCTCGCTCTTCTCCTTGAGTGTGCGCTTGCGGAAGTTGTCGAATTCGGCCATGAGGAAGAGGTATTCTTTCTTCTCTTTCTCTACCTGAGCTTCGAGATCGGCTACTTTCTTTTCGAGCTCGGCCACCTGATCGGGGGCAGCGTCCTCGGCGGGAGCCTCCTCGGGAGTTACGTCGTCGGGAGTAACGTCTTCAACGTCGACGCCGGGGTTTTCCTCGTCGATAGTTTGATCGAGATCTTCAGGGCGTACATTATTTTCATCGGCGGGTTTTTGACCCTGGCCATTGAAGTTTCTATAAAATTTGTTTTTTCCCATATCGGATTGTGTTTAGTGTTTTTCGTTATCAAATATCAAGCCAAATTTTGTTAAAATCGGCCCAAGGTTATCGGTATCGAGGGGCGAGGGCGCCCCTCATCCCAGTCAGCCTATAATTTGAACAACCAAACCTCCTCATAGGTTGAGCGAAATTCCATGTAAGCGGCCCTTGCGTGCTCTTCGGAGCTGAAAATTCCGTAGATGGAGCTTCCGCTGCCCGACATGGAAGCGTAGACAGCCCCTTCGCGATACATCTTCTCCTTTACCCATGCCAACTCGGGATGCTTCGGGAAGATGGAGGCCTCGAAATCGTTGACTACCTTGCCGGCCCATTCCTGAAGGGGGAGATACGGGAGGAAACGCAGATTAAACTGCGGCTCGTGGGGGGTGATGCCGGCGAAGGCCTCTTTCGTGCTGACAAAGACCTGCGGCTTCACGATGAGCAACCAGTTGCCCTGCAGATTCACCTCGATGGGATTGAGCACCTCACCGATACCCTCGGCGAAAGCGGGCTCGTTGAGCAGGAAGAAGGGGCAATCGGCTCCCAACTTCTGAGCCATGCGATGCAGGTCGGCGTGTCCGAAGGGGTCGCCGAGTATCTCGTTGAGGGCTAACAGTGTGAAAGTGGCGTCGGCACTGCCGCCTCCGAGACCGGCGCCTTCGGGGAGATGCTTGTCGAGAATCACGTTGATCATGCCGATGTTCTCGTCGACCGCCTCGCGCTGGAAATAAGTGCGCAAGAAGAGCGTGGCTGCCTTGACGACGAGGTTTTTGTTGGGATCGCCGTTGATGCGTCGGCCCATTAGCTGAAAACGGCAGCCGGTGGGGCGGTTGCGCTCGATGTTGACCTCAAGGATATCGTCGAAGGGCTCGGGCTGCTGTGGCATTCCGCTTTCTATGCCCACGGGATAGAAGACGGTCTCCAGGTCGTGATAGCCATCATCACGTTTTGCCACTATATTGAGGCCTATATTTATTTTTGCGTTAACGAATTTTATCATAGCTTACTATAATTTTCTATGTTCTGCAGGGACGCGATTTTTCGCGTCGGCGTATGATTTGCGGCGCCAGATGATCGCGAGAATCACCCCTCTCATGAAGAGATAGATGAGGAAGGCGGTCCAGAGCCAGCGATTGTCGACGACACCTCTTCCAAAAGCGATAAGATAGAACGCGGCCGAGGCGACGATCGTGGCCAACGCCATCTTGCCCGTGTCGGTGATGCCGACGAAGAAACCGTCGTAGATGAAAGCCCAGACCGAGACTGCGGGGAGAATCCAGAGCCAGAGGCGCATCCGGCTCACTCCGGCCACGACATCAGCGCTATCGGTGATGAGTCCCGAGAAGGGCACCACTCCCACTACATAAAGCAACGTGAAGAGAGCGGCCACGCCGAGGCTCCATATGAGCAGGGCACGAACGCTGCGCTTCAGCATTTCGCGATTGCCGGCTCCGCTCCATCGCCCTATCAGGGCCTCGCCGCTGAAGGCGAAGCCATCCATGAAATAGGAGAAGAGGGTGAAGAATTGCATCATGACAACGTTGACGGCAAGCGTCATGGCCCCGAGGCGCGCTCCGGCCGACGTGACACCCAAGCTCACAGCCATTATGCAGGCCGAGCGTATGAAGAGATTGCCGTTGACGTTGAAGAAGCGCCGCATGCCGTCGCCCGCGAAGATCTCGCGGCGCGGGCAGAAGAGCTTGTGACCCCGGCGAAACCGCCGCGCCCAGATGAGAGCCATCAGGAGGCCGGCCCAGTTGGATATGGCCGTGCCCCAGGCTACACCAGCAAATCCCGTGCCAGTATGAAACACCAACAGATAACTCAGCACGATGTTGAGAATATTCATCACCACGGCCACAGCCATCGGCGCGACAGTGTTTTGCATACCGACAAACCAGCCGCTGACGGCCATTACGCCCAACATAGCGGGCATGCCCCACACCCTGATCTCGAAATAGGATTCGGCATATCGCCTCACCTCCTCTTCGGGAGAGATTATGGCCAGCATGAGCCTTTCGAGAGGCACCTGGAGAATCACCATGGCCAGGCCGAGCCCCGTGCCGAGGATGAAAGCGCGGGTGAAGACGCGGCGCACGCCGGCATCGTCAGAGGCTCCGAAGGCCGTTGCCGTCATGCCGGTGGTGCCCATTCGCAGAAACACCAGCAGGCTCACCATCACATTGAGCATCATCGCCCCGACGGCAATAGCTGCCAGGAAGACCTCGCTGCCGAGATGGCCCGACACGGCCGTATCACAAAGGCCGAGCAACGGCACCGTGATATTGCTCACGATGGCCGGGATGCTCAGCCTCAATATCTCTCTGTTGATATTCATTTTCCGGCTCAATAGCCCATCACCTGACCCTTGCGGGTGGCGGGAATGCCCTTCTCCATCCATTCGGGCATCGGGTCGCCCTTGAGGTAATGGTCGAAGAATTGCTGGAGACGGCGCGTGATATCCTTGCGGTTGCGACGCTCCTTGAGATTATGGGCCTCGTCGTTATACTGGAGCATCCACACCGGCTTGCCGAGACGGCGCAAAGCCATAAACATCTCTATGCCCTGATACCAGGGCACTGCGCCGTCGTTGTCGTTGTGCATGATGAGCAGCGGGGTGTGCACCCTGTCGGCATGGAACACCGGAGAATTGTAGATATAGAGCTCGGGAGCCTCCCAGAGGGTGCGACCGATGCGGCTCTGCCCTACCTCATACTGTGCCTGGCGCGAATCGCCCGTGCCCCAGCGTATGCCGCCGAAGGCCGAGGTCATGTTGGCGACGGGAGCCCCCGACCCGGCGCAGGCAAACATATTGGTACGCGTGATGAGGTAAGCCGTCTGATACCCGCCCCAGCTCTGGCCGTCGATGCCGATACGCTTGCGGTCGATGTTGGGATAGGCGTCGCACACGGCCTCCACACCCGAGCAGACATAATTGTAGGAGCTCTCGCCCGGCACGCCTACGTTGAAGCGAACGTCGGGAACGAAGATGACGTAGCCACGGCTCACGTAGAAGGGGAAGTTGATCCAGCTCCACGAGGGCTCCATGTCGTAGTGGTGGAAGAGGTCGTCGGTATAATTCTCGTAGAAGTATGCTATCATCGGATACTCCTCATCGGGGTTGAAATCTTCGGGGAGATAGAGCACGCCCTCGGCCGGCTGGCCATCGTAGGCATGCCATTTGAAGAGCTGCGCCGTGCCCCAGCGATAATTCTCCATCTGAGGGTTGGAGTTGCTCACACGTCTTGTCTTGGCGGGGTTGAGACGCTCGGAGATGTAGACGTTTGGCGAGATGGAGAAGTTGCCCTGAATCCAGCTGTATTCGGGTGCCTTCAGAGCCTTGCGCACGGCGCGGAACTCCGTGTCGCCGATGAAGTCGACATGCGGGGCCACGGCCTTGCCGTTGAATGTGGCCGAAGCGAGTCCCTGCTGCTTGGAGGCGAAATCGAAGAGGCTGAAGACCACGGTCTGGTTTTGGGCGATGAAGCGGCTTTCGGGGTCGGTCTTGATGTAGCGCATCTTGAGATTGCGCTTGCGCCCCTCGCCGGCTGTGATGCAGACGGGGTCGGCCACCCCCTTCGGGTCGAGGCTCCAGACGTCGTAGCGGTCGTAGACGAGCACACGGCCGTCGTTTTCAGTCCAGCCCATGATGCCGTAGGAGTCGCTCACTTTGAGAGGCACGTCGAGACGCTCGTCCCAGAGGGGGTAAGGCACCTTCGAGCTGATTGTGCGCGTCGTGGCCTCGGCGATATCGTAGACGTGATAGGCGCGACGATCGAACCATATTACATATTTATCGGCCGGAGAGAGGGAATACGACTCCTCGTGGAGGTCGCCAACGTTCACTTCCTCGCCGGTGATTACATTTTTCAGCTTTACGGGAACAGGGAATTGGTAATCCCACTGCTCCTGAATCATTGCGTCGGTGTAGTCGGCCACCAGAGCCCAGTCCTTATCCCAGCGGTCGGGAGGTGTAACCTTCTCATAGAGGCCGTTTGTGATGAGCTGGTGGTCGCCCGTGGCAAGGTCGATCACTACGGGATAGGTGGTCTTGCGGAGCTCCTCTACGTTGCTCTTCTCCTTCGGAGGGGTCATGGGAGCATCCCAGCGCCAGATGTCGAGATCAGCGCGTTCGAAAGCCACGATCGTAGTGTCGTCGGGAGCCACACGAGGAGCGACGCCAACGATGAGACGCTTGCCATCGTAGGAGAACTGTGGCTGCGAGTATTGGTTGAGGTAGAGATCCTGAGAGGCGGCCTGCATCTTCTTGCTCCATTCCTGAAGGAGCTTCTCCTGAGTGGCGGGGTCGGAAGAATGAGGGCGACGCAGATTCGGCTTAGGGCCGGCGAAAGATACGCTTATCTCGCGGGGGTCGTGATTACCGGAGGTGAGGTCGGAGAGGAAGAGGGAGGTCTCTTTCGTGCCGCTCTTCACGGAGTCGTCGGAAGCGACGTAGGCAATGCGTGTGCCCGCTTCGTTGAATACGGGGGTGCCGTAGAAGCGTTTGTCGCGGTCGATGAGGGTCATCGAGCAGTTGCGCACATTGAGCACGGCCACGCCGTTTGTGGCCAGCGTGTCGCTGTCGGCTTTCTTCAAGTTGAGAGCGAGCCTCTCGCCATCTTTCGAGAAGAGGTAGCCCTTCACCCAATTTACGACGCGCGTCGAATCGTTGGCGAGGTTGCGCACCACGAGGGGACGCCCGGCCTCCTTATCCTTGAGATTCTTGGGGGTGATGAGAGTGGTGTCGCAAGAGAGCCACGCCACACTGTTGCCACCCTCCTTGCCGATTTTGTAGGAGATGACGTTGCCGACGCGGCTCACCTTTCCCGTCTTGAGGTTGACGATGGCGAGCGAATCTTGCGGGAGGTCGAAATCCTTCTTCTTTGCGATCTTGGCCTTGCGGGTTTCGGCGAAGAAGGGACGAATCATCGCGAAGGCCCATTTGCCGTCGGCGGTGAAAGAGGGCTGGTAGCCACGCTTTATCTCGATGCAGTTGCCTTTTGCGGAGGTGTTTTGCAAGTAGAGAGTGCCGTCGCCCTCCTGGGGGTTGACGGCAAAAGCAGCCCAAGCTCCGTCGTTGGAGAGGGAGTAGTTGGTCACTTTCTCCCAACGGTCGAAGTCGGCATGATCAAGTATTTTTTTCGCTCCGGTGGCACCTGACACAATCGCCAGAGAGGCCAGGGCTACTGTAAGTTTTTTCATTTCTTCTGTTCTGGGTGTTAGTCAGATTTTGATGGGTAGAGTAATTCTACTTTGGAGAGGTAGGGGGTCAATCTACTTTGTGGAGATCATGGCCCATGCGCTCCTTCTTTGTGTGCATGTAGAAGCGGTTGTAGCGGTTGGGCTCCACCTCGATGGGGACATTCTCCGTGACCTCCAGGCCGTAGCCTTCGAGGCCGACGCGCTTCACGGGGTTGTTGGTCATGAGGCGCATCTTGTGTATGCCGAGGGCGTGCAGTATGTTGGCACCCACGCCATAGTCGCGCTCGTCGGCTTTGTGGCCGAGATGCAGGTTGGCATCCACCGTGTCGAGGCCGTTTTCCTGAAGCTTGTAGGCACGGATCTTATCCATCAGGCCGATGCCGCGCCCCTCCTGATTGAGGTAGATGATAGCGCCGCGGCCTTCCTCCTCGATTTTCTTCATGGCGAGGTGGAGCTGCTCGCCACATTCGCAGCGGAGCGAACCGAAGATGTCGCCGGTGGCGCAGGAAGAATGGACACGCACGAGGACAGGGTCGCCGTCGCGCACGTCGCCCTTGATGAGGGCCATGTGCTCCAGGCCGTTGTCTTTCTGGCGGAATGGAATCAGATGGAAATGGCCGTAGGCTGTGGGCATATCCACCTCCTCGCCCATCTCGACGATCGAATCGTTTTGCATACGATAGGCGATGAGATCGCGGATGCTCACGAGCTTTAGGCCCCATTCGTCGGCACGGCGGCGCAGCTCGGGGAGACGGGCCATTGTGCCGTCGTCGCTCATTATCTCCATGAGGGCGGCGGCGGGTTCGAGACCTGCGAGGCGAGCGAAGTCGACGGCGGCTTCAGTGTGGCCGCAACGCTGAATCACGCCGCGATCTTGGGCGTAGAGTGGGTTGATATGACCCGGCCGGCCGAACGTCTCCGGCGTGGAGGTGGGGTCAGCCAGGGCACGGATTGTGGCGGCACGGTCTTCGGCCGAAACGCCTGTGGTGCAACCTTCGAGCTTGTCGACGGTGACGGTGAAGGGGGTGCCGAGCACGGAGGTGTTCTCGCTCACCTGATGAGGGAGGTGGAGCTCCTTGCAACGCTGCATAGTGATAGGGGCACAGAGCACACCGCGGGCGTTTTTGAGCATGAAGTTGACGTCTTCGGGGGTGATTTTTTCGGCGGCGATGATAAGGTCGCCTTCATTCTCACGGTCTTCGTCGTCGACCACGATGATCATCTTTCCGTTGCGGAAATCTTCTATGGCCTCTTCGATTGAATCGAGTTTTATCTTATTGTCCATTCTGGTAATTCTTTCTATAATTAATCTTCGGTGGGCAGTGCGGGGGGCGTCACTGCACGATGAATATTGAGAAATTGACGCTGCCGTATACTCTCTGCTGGCTGAAGCCTGGGAGCTGAGAGAAGTCGCGCGTCTTTGAATGCTCTATGATCACTACCGTGCCGGGGCGCACCATGGCCGAGTTGAGAATCAGTTCGGGCACCTCCTCGAAGCGCGGGTGATCGTAGGGAGGGTCGGCGAAGATGTAATCAAACTGCCGGCTGCACGTGGCGATGAATTTGAAGACATCGCCTTTTATGACGCGCAGCGACTCATCGCCGAGCTTCTCCTTTACGGAGCGTATGAAATTGGCCTGCACGGGGGCCTGCTCAACGGCTGTGACTTCGCTGCAGCCGCGCGAGAGAAACTCGAAGCTAATGGCACCGGTGCCTGCAAAAAGGTCGAGCGCGCTCTTCCCTTCAAGATCGCCCATATTCTCGAGCACATTGAAGAGATTTTCGCGCGCGAAATCAGTCGTCGGACGAGCCGTGATATTTTTAGGGACTTCGAAACGGCGACGTCCGTATTTTCCTCGTATAATTCGCATCTTATTTACCGCTTTTTTCATGCAGGGAGCTATCTCCCTACACCTTGTATATTGTTATAACGCTTCAGAAGCGGTTTTTATCATCGACAACGTTCACGGCGGCGGGGTCGTAGCCGTAGACCTGCATGATGTTGTAGGCGTGATAGACTACGTCGTCGTCGGTCGAGACGCTGTGGGTTGAGGCGGAGATGAGGCGGTCGTCGTCGAGGAGGATGAAGTCGGCCTCTCGCTCTCTTTGTGTCACTATCATGCGTGGGCCACTCCCCTCTCGGCGGCCGAGGCGCACCTGCTCCATGAGATTTGCCACGATTCTCGCGCCCGGGAACGTGCGACCGAGAAAGGCCTTCAGCCCGGGGGCCATCGTGTAGGCGGCCGTGATGTCGGCGTCGGTCTCGGTGATGATATCGGCCGGCTCCGTCTCGGGGTAGAGAGCGGTGAATATCTCCTCTTCGGCACCTTCCGAATCGGCCACCACGCCTGTGGGGATGAAGAGGGTGCGTCGGTCGAAGAGAATGATACGGGCCGAGAAGTCGTCGAGCACGCGCGGGTTGTCGTAGACGGCGTTCTCGATATGTCGGAGGAGGGTTTCGCGGTCTGCGTCCCATTTCACGCAGAAGAGCTGCTGAGCGCCTACGTCGGGGTGGAGAGTATTCTCAAGCAGGGCCTTCATCTCCGAGAGGTGGATCTCCACGATGAGGCGCCATTGCCCCGTATCGGCGAAATCGGCCACAGTGAGTGTTGTCATCGTTTGTCGTTTTTTTACTTGGGGTGATGGCTTTAGTTAGAGAGCTCGCCGCAGAGGCTGTATTCCATATAATGGCCCACCTCCTCGGGGGTCATGCCGCGCCCGAGCAGATACATGAGCTTTGTGATAGCGGCCTCGGAGGTGAGGTCGTGGCCCGACACTACGCCGCATTGAGCGAGCTCCATGCCGGTCATGTAGCGGTAGGGATGCACGCTGCCGTTGGTGCATTGCGTAACGTTTACCACCACGATGCCACGCTCCACCGTCTCGCGGATAGCGTCGATAAACCATTGGTCGCTCGGGCCGTTGCCCGCGCCGAAAGTCTTGAGCACTACTCCCTTTATGCCGGGGGTGGCGAGCATGTGTCGCACCACACTCTCCTGGATGCCCGGGTAGAGGTCGATCACCAGGACGCTGCAATCCATGTTGTAGTGCACCTTGAGGGGACCGCGGCTTCCCGGGCCGCGCCAGAGGGCGTCGCGGTTGAAGGATATGCCGAGTCCGATTTTTGCGAGTTCGGGATAGTTGCTGCTACGGAAAGCGTTGAAATTGTCGGCGCTACGCTTTGTGCTGCGGTTGCCGCGCCAGAGATAGTTTTCAAAGAGGATAGCCACCTCCCTGATCATGTGCTCGCCGTTGCTATCGCGGGCGGCTGCGATCTGCAAGGCCGTGATGAGATTCTCCTCGCCGTCGGTGCGCACCTCTCCGATGGGGAGCTGGCTTCCGGTGATGATAACGGGCTTGTCGAGATTTTCGAGCATGAAGCTCAGGGCGGAGGCCGTGTAGGCCATGGTGTCGGTGCCGTGGAGCACGACGAAACCGTCGTAGCTGTCGTAATGCTTATCGATCACGGCAGCGATCTCCACCCAATGCTCCGGCTTCATGGCCGAGGAGTCGATAGGGTGTTCAAACTGCACGCTATCGATCTGAAATTCGAGCATCTTAAGCTTTGGCACATTGTCGAGGAGATGATCGAAATCAACCGGTTCGAGGGCGTGGGTGACGGGATTCTCCATCATTCCGATCGTGCCACCGGTGTAGATCATCAGAATGCGCGGATGGGGCTTTTCCGATTCGGGCAATTGCGGTTTGTGTGAGATCATATCGTAAAATTTTTATTCTTGCGGACGAAGCCAACGGTAGCCATAGAAGTGCTGTGATTCAAGCTTGAAGAGGCGCGCCACGGGATAGGGATCGGCCACCACTTTACCGTTGTCGTGCGAGATGTGGATAAGGTAAGGCTCACCCTCCTTGAGCTCTACGAAGCCGATGTCGTAGAGATCGCGGTCGGGTTCGGGTGATAGAAGCATAAGTATGTCGCCGTTGTCCATCAGTTGATGAAGGGGCTTGTTGGAGATGCTCTGTTTCTTGAGGTGAGGTATGCGATGGCTGCGATAGCCCATCTCGTTCATTCTCACTTTGTCGGCCACGGTGGGGTCGGCCATCGCGGGAAATTCATCCTTGTGGCGGGTCATGTAGTCGAGCGTTTTGGTCTTGAAACCGCCGCCGCTGACGTACTCGGTCATCTCCTTGAGATTGCCACGGTAGACGTTGTCGACCACCCACTCCGCGCCGTAGAAGAGCTGGCTCGGGAAGCCGTCGTCTTGACCGCGACGGCGGCTGAACTGCTCGTAGAAACGCTCGTATTCCTTTACGCTGGGGAGCTTCTGGCCTGCTGCTGCCGCGAGGGCCATTACGGTGTTGACGAAGCCCATGCGGTCGAAGCCGTGAAGGTTGATCACTATGGTGCCTTTCTCGTCGTTGTCGGCGGGTTGGGCCCAGGGTGTGCCTTCGAGCATGTGAGCCGCCACCACGCACCGCTGGCCGAAGTTGGCGCCTTTTGCCTCGGCGGCAATCTGGTGCAGGATTCGGCTGAGAGCCACGGTGTCTTCCTGGCAATGTATACGCGCTTCGTAGGCCTGGGCGGGGAGCGCGGCAGCCGTCATCACCGCCACGAAGGCCATGACGGCGCCCATTTTCCTGATTATCTCTTTAAGCATCCTCATGATGTGTGTATTGTCGGTTTGAGTTATTTTTTGCAAATTTAGTAAATATCTCCTATTTGCGCAAATCTAATTTTATAGTTAACTTTGCCGTACGAATCTCCAAAAAATAACTTGTGACAGTTTATTCGTCTTGTCGGTAATTTTCGATTTACTTTTACGTTACATAGCCCGCTATGCGCCTTAAAGTTAAATCAAAAATTCCTCAACAATACTTCATAAACTTTGTCCCAACTTATTTTTTTACGATTCGTATGGAAATAATCGAGTTTGCCGTATGGAAATAATCGAGATAGAATCACTGTCACATCCGGGGGTAGAGGTTTTCTCCTCCCTCACGGAAGCCCAGCTGCGCAACCGTCTTGAGCCGGGCAAAGGTGTCTTCATCGCGGAGAGTCCGAAGGTGATCGGGGTGGCCCTCGACGCGGGCTACGAGCCGCTTGCCCTGCTATGCGAGCGGCGGCACATAGAGGGCGACGCGGCCGAAGTGATAGCGCGCTGCGGCGACATACCCGTATACACCGGGCGGCGCGAACTGCTTTCTGAGCTGACGGGCTACACGCTGACGCGCGGTGTGCTCTGCGCGATGCGTCGGCCGGCGGCGCGGTCGGTAGAGAGCGTCTGCGCGGGAGCGTCGCGGATAGCCGTGATCGACGGCGTGACCGACACCACCAACATCGGGGCAATCTTCCGCTCGGCGGCGGCCTTGGGGATAGATGCCGTAGTGCTCACCACCACCTCTTGCGACCCTCTCAACCGCCGGGCGGTGAGGGTTTCGATGGGGTCGGTATTTCTTGTGCCGTGGACGTGGCTCGAAGGGCCCGTTTCGTCGCTGCGTGAGTTGGGCTTCGCCACTGTGGCGCTTGCTCTTACCGACGATTCGGTGCGGATCGACTCACCCGTGCTGAAGGAGTTGCCGAAGATAGCGATGATACTGGGCACGGAGGGCGACGGGCTTGCGAAGGAGGTGATAGCGGAGGCTGATTACACGGCCAAGATACCGATGGCCCACAATGTAGACTCGCTCAATGTGGCGGCTGCGTCGGCCGTGGCGTTCTGGGAAATCAGGAATAAAACGATTAGTGATGAATAAGATAGTTTTGGTGGGAGCGGGTGGACACGCTCTTTCGCTTTTGGAGGCTCTGCCTAATCCGGAGTGCGTTGCCGGGTATACCGCGCCCGAGCGTTCTGAGGCGATGGATTTGGACTGGCTCGGGACGGATGATGACGCCGAGGAGTTGGCCCGGAAGGGGTATGATTTTCATATTGCGTTTGTGTATCACGGGTTGCCGGTGATGGCGGCACGGCGTAGGCTTATCGAGCGATATGTCGCCACGGGGAGCCGGTTTGCGACTGTCGTGGCCGCTTCGGCTATCGTGACGCGCAATTCGAAGATTGGCGAGGGGGCGGCGATTCTGAACGGGGCGATCGTAAACCGCGCCACAATCGGAGAGCATGCCGTGGTGAATTCGGGGGCTATCGTGGAGCATGATTGCGTGATCGGGAGCAATACGTTTATCGGCCCTGGGGTCGTGATGGGGGGCGCGGTGACCGTGGGCGACGATTGCTTCATCGGCCTCGGCTCGCACGTCAAGAACGGGGTCAGGATCGGCTCTGGCGTGACGGTAGCGATGGGTGCCAACGTGACGCGCGATCTGCTCGAACCGGGTATTTATCATGGCACTCCGCTACGACTTCACCGATTAAAAAGATAAACTTATGATAGTAATTGCAGAAGCCGGCGTGAATCATAACGGCTCATTGAAGCGGGCTTTCGAAATGGTGGACGCCGCAAAGGATGCGGGGGCCGACTATGTGAAATTTCAAACGTTCAAGGCTGAGCGGCTCGTGACACATTCGGCTGCCACGGCTGAGTATCAGCAGGAAAACTGCCAGGCCACTTCGCAGCTTGAGATGCTGCGTGCGCTGGAGCTTTCTTTCGACGATTTCCGCTTGCTGGCCGACTATTGCCGCGAGCGGGGCATCGGTTTTCTCTCGACACCGTTTGACGAGGAGAGCATCGACTTTCTTGCGTCGCTCGGGATGGATTACATGAAGATTCCGTCGGGCGAGATTACCAACCTACCCTATCTGCGACGCATCGCGGCCACGGGGATTCCGGCTATCATCTCGACGGGGATGTCGACGATGAAGGAGATCGGCGAGGCTCTCGATGTGTTTTATCGGGCCGGCTACGGGCACTCCGCGCTGACGCTTCTGCATTGCACTACGGAGTATCCCGCGCCGCTTCAGGATGTGAATCTGCGTGCGATGGTGACGATCGGGCGCGAGTTTGGCGTGCGTTACGGGTATTCGGATCATACCGAGGGGATCGACATACCGTTAGGAGCCACGGCTTTAGGAGCGTCGGTGATAGAGAAGCATTTCACGCTTTCGAGGGAGTTGCCAGGGCCGGATCATGTGGCGTCGCTCGAACCGGATGAGTTGCGCGAGATGATCGCTGGGATTCGTCGCATCGGGATCGCTTTGGGCGATGGTGTGAAGCGTGTTACGGCGTCGGAGAGTAAGAACCTTGGCGTAGCGCGCAAGAGTATTGTGGCAGCGCGGCCCATTCGCGAGGGGGAGGTGTTTACGGAGGAGAATCTGACGGTGAAACGGCCTGGGACGGGGCTTTCGCCGATGCTCTGGGATAGCGTGATCGGCACCCGGGCTACGCGGTCCTATTCGATTGATGAACAAATTATTGGGGTATGAAGAAGGTATGTTTTATCACCGGGACGCGCGCCGATTATGGGATAATGGCGCCGCTGATGCAGGAGCTTCACAAGCGCGACGATGTGGAGCTGCAAATCGTGGCTACGAATATGCATCTGTCGCCGGAGCATGGGATGACTGTCAACGAGATAACGGCCGACGGTTTGCCTGTGAGTTGGCGAATTGACTCGCTGCTGTCGGGCGATTCTCCGGAGGCTACGGTGAAGTCGATGGGGCTCACTCAGATCGGGATGGCTGATGCGCTATCGCATCTCAGACCGGATTTGATTGTGATTTTGGGCGATCGCTATGAGATGCTTGCTGCGGCTTCGGCGGCTCTGATTTTCCGTATACCGGTGGCCCACCTTTATGGCGGGGAGACTACCGAAGGGGCTTATGACGATTGCATCCGGCACGCTATCACGCAGCTTTCGACGTATCATTTCACTTCTACTCAGGAGTATGCGGAGCGTGTGATTCGAATGGGAGCAAAGCCGGAGAATGTGCATTGGGTAGGGTCGCTTGGAGCGGATAATATTGCTACCGCGCTTGCAGGTGCTTCGGAGGGCTCGGCTGCTTCGGATTTTTTGCCGATGGAGGCCGTGGTTGATTACCTCGGATGGGATCCTGGGAAGCGGTATGTGGTGGCTACATTTCATCCGGTTACGACCCGGCCGGGAGAGGAGGAGCGGCAAACGCGCGCTTTCCTTGAAGCACTCGACGGTATCATTGAAGATGGCTGGCGCGTAATATTCACGATGCCGAATTCCGATACGGGCGGGAAGACGGTGGCTCTTCTTATCGAGGAATGGGCAGCGGGTCATCCGGAGAGCGTTCGCACTACGCCGTCGCTCGGTCGCCGACGTTATTATACGGCATTGCGTCATGCGGCAGCCGTAGTGGGGAATTCCTCCAGCGGACTCATTGAGGCGCCTTCTTTCGGCATACCGACGCTCAACGTTGGCGATCGCCAGAAGGGCCGTGCGCAGGGGCCGTCGGTAGTTAACGTGGCCGCCGATCGCGACGCCATCGCGGCCGGCCTCTCGCAGATCCTCTCCCCCGACTTCCGCGCCTTCGCCCGCACGGCCCCCAACCCCTACGTGAAGCCCCACACCCTCACCTCGATCCTCACCCCCC
Organism: uncultured Sangeribacter sp.; assembly: GCA_964525735.1. Classification (GTDB taxonomy): domain Bacteria; phylum Bacteroidota; class Bacteroidia; order Bacteroidales; family Muribaculaceae; genus Lepagella. The sequence continues at coordinate 1,862 of CAZGJH010000012.1, read as the reverse complement.
TCCTCCACTCCCTCACCATGCATTAATCTTCTTGATTTCGCATGATTTATCATGATTTGGCATGATTTGGCATGATCTTAATGACTGACAATAAAAAAGGCCGCCGACGTGATGGTGAGTCACATCGGCGGCCTGGGGGCTCCTGTTAGGGCCTTGGGGGCTTTTGTGGAGCTTTTTGGAGAAGGCGCCTTCGCCTCCTTGCGACCTTACGGGAACCCTGATAGTTATGAGCTCGCACGCGTGAGTTGGTATAATTTCCTGGCTCTCATGGAATTATGAACGGGAGTTTATTGGGACTGCTTGGGTAGGTAGCATAGGAGGAAGCACTCAACTCTTACTAACCGTTTTCGAGACCGCCTCGACAGTAGAACAGACCGGTTATGAAACCCATAGCCTTCGGAGAAGGTCGCAGAGGGGTAACTATTGACCGCTGCCATAGCCTGTTGGCCACCATCTTGGGTAGCCGGGAGGGGATAGACCACACATGTCCGGAGGGAAGATAGATGCTTGCTACAGTCATTGCCGGGCACTAAGCAGCCACAATACTTCGCCGCTGGATGCATCAGTTTGTCCTTGTCCAGACGGGGGTGCTCAGGGGATCACACATGCCGCATGCAGCATCGGTGTCGGCAGCGGTACGGGCCTGGCACTTCCGTCTCGAGAGCAACTCAGCCGATCGGGAAGTATGAATTTGCTTTGGGGGGAATTCATGTGGGGTATCAACGATGTCAATGTACTCTTTGTCTCGGCCTTCGACGACGGCATCGATTCCCGGTGGGAGATCGATGGGAAGCTGATGCCCACATCCTCTGATGATACTCCAGAACTTCCGTACTGCGTTTTCGGGTTTTGACGATGCAAATTTACGACGCTTTTTTGCGGCTCCAACTTTATCCTGCACACTTGTTCGTATTTTTTTGAAAAAATTTTACTACCCCATTAGAGCTAGATCGCACGAATGACATGAGAAATCTTATGCCTTAAGCAGCGAGTGAGCTGTGAGAAGGGCATTAGTCAGGAGGTTCCGAAAATATTGAATATGGCGATTAATAGGAAAGGAATGGCGAACACTCCTATAGTTAATCCTATTTGAAGCCATCGTGTTATACTTTTCCATTTGTTAAACCAAGCCTTATCCTTTTTCTCGAACTTTTTAAAGAATCGAATATAGCGCTCTTTTTTGAATACCATCTTTTCTACTGTATGGTATAGCCACCCAATGGTTACTACACCTGCAATCAAAGCGAGCAAAAACATCATATCAAAATATTTTACTGGGGTAATAAGAATGAGTGGAATGCCATACATTTCCATTACAATAATGCTACACACTAACACAATGTAATACATCCTTGATTTGGCCAGCTTTATATAGTATCCTGCGCGCATATCACGAGCGTATTCTTTATTTCTCCTTTGATTGCGTATAAAGCGCCGATACAGAGGAACTCCGTATTTAGCAGGACAGAACCATTCGATCATTTTACGATCAAATCGGATCTTCATTTCCATCATTCTTTCCATAGATCGGCCTTTATTTTTCCAGCAACAATAAAGAATTGTATTCAGAAAAATTTCAAGTCTATCCTGGAAAGACTCCTTCTTTTTTGAAGGATTTGCAGATTTCTTACGTTTATTTACCATACTAATAAACATATAGAGATTAAAAATTACTACAGAGTGGCAAATCAATAAAAGCCAGCAAGGGCCTTTGAGGGAAGAGGAATCTGGGAGGGCACTTGTGGGTGGCTAAAGCCACCACCCAGTAAAAAAGATTATTGCTTGGATTGGCTTGGATTGCTTGGATTGGCAAATTAGGCCTGGAGGAGCGACTTGGCGCTCCGGGAGGCATGAGGAAAAAG